>JBNJHQ010000160.1:0-6053 GCA_051748705.1 Bacteroidota bacterium
CAGGGCTCACAAAGATTGAAAGAAAAAACTATAACACAAAAAGTGAACAAAATTGTAAGGAAAAATATTTAATTGATTACTTTGTAGTTTAATTAATTATTGGCTATGACATATAAACATGAATGCCAGTGCTCCGACTGCCAGTTCAGGAATGTAGCTTTTTCAACGCTGAGCGACAGGGAAGTTACAAGCCTGTGTGATTACCACAGGGAATATTTTTTTAACCGGGGCGGCATAATACACAAGGAAGGAGACCCCATTCAGGAATTTAAGTACCTGAAAAGTGGTCTGGTTAAAGTGTACAGGGAAACACCTTCGGGCAACGAGCAGATATTAGCCATTACCAAACCTTTTGATTTTGTCAGTAACATAAGTATTTTTTCTGAGGAGAGATATAAATATTCTGTTTCTGCAATAGAGGAATCGGTTATATGCAGCATCAAGCTGGATTATATCAAATCACTGGTGCTCACCCACGGCAATTTTGCCATGGAGCTGATGACACGCCTTTCCCAGATAAGCGATAAGATTATTTTACAGACACTGGATATAAGAAACCGGAATCTTGCCGGCAGGGTAGCCTATGTATTGTTGTATTTTAGTAAGGAAGTATACAATTCAATGATCTTTGAACTACCTGTCTCACGCAAGGAGATAGCCGATTATATCAGCATGAGCACGGCCAATGTTATCAGGACACTTTCGGATTTCAGGAAGGAAGGGATAATTATACTTGACGGAAAGACTATTGAGATTGTGGATATACGTAAGCTTGAAATGATATCTTCCAGGGGCTGAAATAATAGCCCGGCTGTTCCAGAACATTGTCAGAAAAAGGATTCGCTACGTATAAAATGATATTTTTATATCATTAAAACTGACTCTAAAAAATAAAAACGATGAGAAAAATACTGGTCTTAACGGCACTGGTGATGATTTTTAATGGTATTCACAGCCAGGTATACAGGCCCCTGAATGAAATCGGGTGGCCCGAATCAGACAGCAATGATTCGGTATATACAGTTGACGGTTACAGGCACGGCGTAAGTTTTTTCCCGCAGGTGAGGCATGCTGATGTGGAATATGAAGCCGGGGAAAGGCTTACCTTTGATAAATACCATTCGAATGATGTGATTAATCACTGGATGATCAGGTGGGCAGAGGAATATCCTGACCTCGTTGATCTGTACCAGGTGGCCGAGAGCTATGAGGGAAGGCCGATTATACAGATGACAGTGACCAACAGTAAGACAGGGAAGCACACCGACAAACCTGCTGCTTTTTTCGAAGGGAACAGGCACAGCGGCGAGATAACCAGCTCAGAATCGGTGATGTGGCTGGCCAGCCACCTGCTCGGATCCTACGGCAGGGATCCTGAGATTACCAGGCTGATCGACAACTATACTTTCTACCTCAGGCCGGTGAATAATCCTGACGGACACAACCTGTATATACATACCGCCCAGAGTAACCGGAGTACGGTTAGACCGACCGATAATGACCTTGACGGACTGCTTGATGAGGATGCGCCGGATGACATTAACGGTGATGGTATAATCCTTTCAATGAGATATAAGGATACAGAAAAGGGAAACTATATTATTGACCCTGATGATCCGGGCGGAAGACTGATGAAAAGGGTAAGCCCCGGCGAGGGCGACTATATTGTTTTATCAGAAGGTATTGACAACGATGGCGACGGAAGGGTTAATGAAGACGGTATAGGGGGACTCGACCTTCACAGGAACTACCCCGAGAACTGGAGGCCGGAGCGTCATGTTGAAGCAACCGGAAGGGGATTTACACAATATGGTGCAGGAGAATACCCGCTGAGCGAAACCGAGACACGTTCAGTTGTTACCTTCCTCCTGTCCCATCCCAATGTATATATCGTCAATTCCATGGATACAAGGGTGCCAATGCACCTCAGGCCACCTTCAACATCTCCTTCAGATGAGAGGATGTATGAAGAAGACCTTGAGTGGTATAAGTATTTTGATGAGATGGGTAAGAGCATTACCGGTTATGAAAGGGCAGGTGATGTATACCAGGACTACGGGAGGGGAAATCCACTCTTCGGTCACGGCCCGGATTTCGGCTACTGGTATTACGGTTCAATATGGTATGGTGATGAGCTGTGGAACGGGGCAAGGTACAAGGATTATGACGAAGATGGTGATATTGATGAACTGGATATGCTGAGGTGGGATGATGAAGAGAATGATGGTGATGGTTTCATCGAGTGGACCGCCGCTAAACACCCGGTTTACGGGGAGGTTGAGATTGGCGGCTTCCATCCTAAATTCTTCTCCCAGAATCCTCCGGCCAAACACCTGCTGCCATGGGCCAAAAACCAGGCACTTTTTAACCTGGAAATGGTAAAACATCTTCCCCTGCTCGAATGGGGCGATATTGAGGTGAAAAGGATAAAGTCATACAAGAAGGATTCCACCGATTACAGGATTACCGTAACATACAGGAATACGGGTAAATTGCCCACGGCATTCAGGCAGGCTCACCTGGTAAAGATCGTCAGGGAGGACAGGGTGTCCATAAGCTTCGACAGGGAGCTTGTGTCAGGCAAGGAGCCGGTGATGAAAATTATAAATGAACAGGAGGATGGCAGAAGAAGTTATTACCGGGGCTTTTCAGACGACAGGGCACAGTCGTCACTTACCCTCAATGCAGGCTATGCCGCCGGGGAGAGCTCCAACAGCAGTGAATTCATCATCAGGGTATACAGGGATGGTGAAATAAAAGGCAAAGCCTCCGTTTCATCCACCAGGGGTGGAATTCTTGATGAAAAGGAATTTGTTTTAAGGTAAAATAATTATTAGACTGCCCTTGTGGGTCCGGACCCGCAGCGGAAGGGTTAATGTATCTGTACCGCCTGCCCCGCAGCATTAAAGTGTTGTAAGACAGGGCATCCCGGCCCCGCAGCATTAAAGTGTTGTAAGACAGGGCATCCCGGACCCGCAGCGTGAAAGTGTTGTAAGAAAGGGCATCCCTGCCCCGCAGCGTGAAAGTGTGGAGGGATAAAGTCAAAGCGTGGGGAATCAATTATGCCAGGAAGAGGAAAATACACCCTGACTTTCTGGATATTCGGTGGTTTCATACTGGGTATCATTGCGGGGTCGTTGCTGGGTGACAGCATTTTACCTTTTGCAGAACCACTGGCAAATATTTTCCTGAGGCTGCTGAGGATGGCCATTATTCCCCTGGTTATCACTTCTATAATAAGTGCTGTTGTACAGGTGGGCTCGGCACACGGGCTGGGACGAATAGGTTTGCGGACCCTCTTTTATTACCTGACAACCAGCTTCCTGGCAATAATCACGGGCCAGGCACTGGTAAATATTTTCAGGCCGGGCGAGGGTGCTGAGATAGGACTGGAAGCCGACCCGGAAAGCATAGAGGCCATCGAGCAGGGACTGGGCAGCATACTGCTGAATATAATTCCCGAGAATCCTTTCCAGGCTATGGCAGAAGGCGACGTGCTGCCTGTCATATTCTTTTCCATCCTTTTCGGCTTTTTCATTACCAGGCTGAAAACAGAGCAGCGTGATCTGCTTGGGAATGTTTTTGATGCGGCCTTCGAGGCAATGCTGAAGATGACCACCTTCATAATATGGTCTGCTCCCTTCGGGGTGTTTGGAATAATTACAGAGATAGTGGCAGAGACAGGATTTGCATCCTTTAAGTCGCTCGGCTTCTATTTTATTATTGTACTGGCAGGGCTGGCCATTCATATGTTTATCACTTTGCCCCTCCTGTTAAGGACACTTGGGAAAATAAGCCCCGTGAAGCATTACCGTGGTATGCTTCCCGCCCTTCTGACGGCTTTTACCACATGCTCAACGATTGTCACACTGCCACTTACCATGAAGGCCGTAACTGAAGAGTCGGGTGCATCAAAGAGGGCAGCCGGATTTGTGCTGCCTATAGGGGCCACAATGAATATGGACGGTACCGCTCTTTACGAATGTGTGGCAACCATTTTTATTGCCCAGGTATATGGCTTTGAACTGAGCTTCACCGCACAGCTGACAGTGGCGGTGACTGCCGTGCTGGCATCCATAGGCGCAGCAAGCATTCCTATGAGCGGAATGGTAATGATGTCAATAATTCTCAGTGCTGTGGGACTGCCCCTGGAAGGAGTCGCAATAATACTGGCCGTTGACCGTATACTTGACATGTTCAGGACAACAGCCAATGTCTTTAGCGACAGTTGCGGTGCGGTAATAATATCAAGATTTGAATCGCTCGCCGATAAAAAAGCAAATTAATGTTAAATATAGTCTGCGAATATGCAGTCTGATATTTTTTGAATAATTTAACAGCACAATTAAGCTGGGAGAAACTTATAAAATATTTAAAATCAACAATTATGGATGAAAAGAAATACTTTGTCAGGGATATGCCGAGACGAAGATTCCTGGAATTAAGTATGAAAGGCGGATTGCTGGTAGCAGCCACACCCGCCCTGCTGTCGCAGCTCACTTCCTGTAAGCCTCAGGGCCTGGCGGCCAGCGGGCTTGCTATGGATAAGGCCAGCCTGGATAAGGTGATTGCCGAGGCGCTCAGTAAAGGAGGTGATTTTGCAGAAGTATACCTCGAGAACCGTACATCAAGGAATATCGTAATGGAAGAATCCAGATTTAAGAGCGGACTCTACGGTATAAGCCAGGGTGCAGGTGTACGAGTTATATCAGGAAACAAGACCGGTTATGCCTATACCGATGATATTACACAGGAAAACCTTTTAAGGGCTGCAAAAGTAGCTTCTTATGTTGCAAGGGAAGGCGGACCGGTAACACCGGTTAATGTCAGCCAGGCTTCCAGGGACAGTTTTATAACGGTTGAAAGGCCACTTGAAGATGTCACCGACCGGAAGAGGATAGAAATAATGGAAAGGGCCGACCAGGCAGCAATGGATTATGACGGGAGGATAAAAATGGCAATGATAGATTATTATGACGAAATAAGGGGAAGGGTCATTGCCAACAGCGAAGGTATATACCTGAGGGATGAATTACCCCTGCTGTTTTTTATCGTGCAGACCATGAGTGATGATGGTAAGGCAAGGCACCTGTCAAGGGAAAGGCTTAGCCGTCACAGCGGCTTTGAGATGTTTGAGGAAGTCAGTCCCGAAGAAGTATCCAGAAGAGCCGCAAGAGAAGCAATAGCCATGCTGGATGCCGAAGATGCACCCGCCGGGATGATGGATGTGGTTATGCAGAACGGATGGGGCGGCGTGCTGGTACATGAAGCTGTTGGTCACCCGCTTGAAGCCGATAATATAGCAAAGGGCATAGGGGCATTTACGGGAAAAGTGGGCCAGAAAGTGGCAAGTGATGTTTTTACCATGGTGGATGACGGTTCAATACCCAATGCAAGGGGAACAATAAATTTTGATGATGAAGGGACACAGAGCCGGAAAAATGTACTCATAGAAAAAGGTGTGCTGAAAGGTTATATGACAGATATACTGAGCGCCAAACAACTGTCTATGGACAGAACGGGTAACGGCAGAAGGGAATCATTTAAATATTTCCCGATACCAAGAATGACAAACACCTATATTGATAACGGTGATTCTGAACCGGCCGATATACTGGCATCAACGACAAAGGGGATATATGTTCAGAGCCTTAGCGGCGGGAGCGTTAACCCGGTTACCGGTGTGTTTAATTTCACATGCCGCGAAGCTTATCTTATCGAGAACGGTAAAAAGACAAAACCGGTTAAAGGGGCCACCCTTATTGGTTCATGTATGGAGGTGATACAGAATATTGACGCCGTGGGGAATGACCTTGCATTCGGGCCCGGCATATGTGGAAAGGGGCAGTCGGCCGAGGTGGATGCAGGACAGCCGACGGTGAGGATTCGTGGTATTAACGTAGGGGGCTCAAGGGCCTGACAGGACTTTACCTGTTTTTAATTAATGACTAAAAACCCAAAGAAATGAATTATAAGAATCTTACAGCAAAACTGCTTGATAAATGCCTTAAATACGGGGCTGATGATGCAGAAGTATACCTTCAGTCGACCCG
>JBNJHQ010000161.1:0-6036 GCA_051748705.1 Bacteroidota bacterium
TTTATCCGGCAGTTCATGGAAGAGATATTCGTCAATATAATCATCTCCCAGGGCAAGTATAAAATCATATTTATGCTTCTGAAGGTATCTTGCGGCAGCTCTTCCCTTGTTAAATGAGGTATTCTTTATTTCCAGAACCTTATTCCCTTCAAGCACTTCCAGGTTCATGTTAGCCACAAGGTTGCTTAGTTCATCCTTCATTTCGGCAGCCCTGGAGGCCACAAGGTCAGGGTCGGAATCCCTGTAATGCCAGGATATCGAATTACTCTTTTCAATAAAAACGCTGGCAGGTGTGCGGTCGGTATATGCATGAACCATGGGCCTCACTATTTCTTTCCAGTAATTTGATAATTTTTCATCCGTCGTTCTTTCCCATTCAGCACCAGGTTCTTTGATCCATAGCCCATGCTCAGCAATGAGGGTATAGTCACCAGATGAGAACAGGTCACCTAATTTTTCTTTTTCCATTCCCGAGAGCAACACTATATCAGTCTTTTCCTTGCTGCTGATTTCGCTCAGCAGGTTCAGCAGCTCGCCTTTGTGCTTTCTCCTGTTTATATCGCCCTCAAGATTAACCATGGTCCCGCTGAAGTCAACGAAGAAAACCCTCTTTTCTGCCTGTTTATATTCCCGGGTTATAGTCTCTGTTATTTCCGCGTTTATTTTTTTTGACAGGTAATCTTTCTGGCTGGCGACCATCCTGTTCAGGCTGTTTATAAAGTCAGAGGCCCAGCGGTTTATATCATATCTTTTAATACGTTTCTGCATAAATAGATTTCTTTCAACCTGTTCGTCCAAAGGCATTTCTATTGCCTCTTTTATGGCCTCTGCTATTTCGTCCTTATCATTGGGGTTTATCAAAATAGCTTCATTCAGCTCTTTTGCTGCACCGGTCATTTCGCTAATTATCAAAACTCCCGATCCATTTACTCTTGTGGCAAGGTATTCTTTTGCCACCAGGTTCATTCCGTCTCTCACCGGTGTCACCAGGGCTATATCTGAGGAGCTGTATAATTCAACCAGGTTTTCAAAGGGCAATGAACGGTAAAAGTAACGAACAGGTACCCATGTAATAGACCCGTAACGGCCGTTTATTATACCCACCAGCCGGTCAATCTCATTTTTCATTATCTGGTACTGTTCCACATTAATACGTGACGGTACAGCCAGCATTATGAGAGTTACCTTATGATGATATTCAGGATATTTACTTAAAAAATGGTCAAATGCAACCAGCCGGTTTGGTATGCCCTTTGAATAATCAAGCCTGTCAATGGATAGTATGAATTTACTCTCGGGGTGATGGCTGAAGTACTCATCAATTTCCTTCCTGATTTCGGATCTTTCCTCCGCGGGTTTTTTGCTGCTTTTCAATGATGCATTGTAGAACCTGTCATAATCTATACCCATCGGGAAGGAGTCGGTTTTTGTGATCCGGTTTTTCAGTCTTATCTGGTTCATCTGGATGTCGAGACCAAGAAGCCTTCTGGCACTGCTTAAAAAGTGCCGTTCATAATCGTAGGTATGAAAACCAAGCAGGTCGGCTCCAAGCATTCCTTCGAGTATCTCTTTCCTCCATGGGAGAACCCTGAATAGCTCCCAGGATGGAAAGGGGATATGGAGAAAGAAACCAATTGACACACCGGGTGCCTCATCCCGTATTAATTTTGGCAACAGCAGCAGGTGATAGTCATGCACCCAGATCCTGTCGCCCGGCTCTGCTACTTTGCATATTTCCCTGGCAAATTTCCTGTTAACACCTTCGTATGCTTCCCAGTAGCTGTCTTCATAAACAGCAAACTCCATAAAATAATGAAAGAGGGGCCATAGGGTCTTGTTACTGAAACCCGAATAATAAAGATCAATATCTTTTTCTTCAATGTATACGGGTTTGCATCTTTCTTTTTCCAGGCTTTCAGCGGTTCTCTTCTTTGCTTCATCGCTTATGGTAGCTTCACCAAAGCCGGGCCATCCAAACCACAGGCTCTCATAATGCTTGTATATTGATTTCATGCCGGTAGCCAGTCCCCCTACACTGGGGATTAATTCAGGATTATCATTTTTATCAATGTTAATCCTGAATGGAAGCCTGTTGGAAACTATTATTAATTTACTCATACACTCTTTTATTGCTAGTCACATATTTGCTTCAATACCTGAGGATAGCGTTTACCTCGGTATTCTCCAGGGGCATTTTATCTCCCTCGGAGATGTACACCCATCCCCCGTTAAGCAAGGTGTTTATGGCTGCCAGGTTAAACAACGATACCTCCCTGTCTTTTGTTTCACCGCCGGAAATTTTCAATTTTCTCTTTTTAGGATCATAAGTTCCGTATTTGTCTTTGCCGCCGGCAACAAAGAGTGTGTCTATACGGCCGTCGACAGATGCAATGATTATATCATCCGGGACCACCGCAGTTTTGCTGGTACCCGAGAGTTTCCTGAATGTATTGATTTTGTCTTCACGTTGCTTGCTGAAGTAATCTTTTACCAGCAGCCATGCTTCAGAGTGGAGTACCAGTGGGTCTTCTTTATCCGGGCTACCGCTTATGAAGCTGTCAAACAGGCCGGGATAAGACGTTATCTGCTGGTAGACTGGAAAATGAGATTCGACGCATGCAAGTACCATGGGTTTTTTATCATTTGCCAGAAATTTCATCAAACCTTTGTCCACGGCCCTGAAGTACCTTTCTATTTCATCCTTGTCTTCATCTTTACTTCCTCCCTGTCCGTGAAACATTGCACCTGCATCACCTCCCTGCCCTGTCCTGTGCTGCAATGATTCTTCTTCATAGTCGTAACCAACAACATCTTCCAGTGAACCGGGGATGAGGTCATCGATTACTATCGAAGTAATATGATTTTTAGAACACTCATAAAGTTTAACTTCTTTCTGGCTCAGGGCGAGAAGATAGAACTCACCGTCGTCATTAAAGAAGGGGAAAAGAGGCAGGAGGTAAAAATGATCGCCTGTATATAGCCTCTCTTCAAAATCTACAGGAAGGGTGAACGACCTCATGCCATTTTTGTTTATGAAAATTGCGAGTCCGTCTGATTGCTTCCTCCAGAAGTTATTATCTTCGACCATTTCTTCAGCCGGTTTAAGTAAAGCCCCTGCTTCCTTTTTGTCCGTTCCGGCCTCCACCAGTGCGGAGCTTGTTTCCTTAAGCTTGTTTTTCAGTTTTTTCTGGGCGTGTTTCGATATAACCTTTTCCCCTGCACGGGAAGTGGGGATATAGATAGAGATACAGATATCCCCTTTCTCTTTAGCCAGTTCCTTAAACATCCTGAGGGACATTAAGCCATTGCCCTGCTTAGCGTCTTTATTTTTCATAAATCGATTTATTTATATTACATAATAAATACAGAAAAATTCCTGCCAAATATTTTCAGTGCCTATAAGTATTAACATAACCGGCATTATTCATGGCTTTTACGGGGGTTTAATAAAAAAGCCGGCGAGCGGAAGGCTGTGATTTTTTTGCCTTTTATGTGGAATTATACCACAGGCCAGGCATTTTATAGGCAGACAATTATAGAACCAATCATTCAACCCACGGGGCCATATGGATTTCTCTATTGCTCATTATTAACAAAATGCTGGCAATGATAAAAACTAATATGTTTATAATCCTGGTTTTAATTATAGTATGGCTAAACATTTTTTTGCATTAAAGTTACCCTAAGCAGTACATTTCATCCTGTAAATAAAGAAAACAGATAAGCTGACTATAGCCATAAAAGTAATGCAGAATGCAGAAAACCCCCAGTTTTCTATAAACCATCCTCCAAGCAGGGGGAAGACTGCCGGAAGTATATTCCCTGCCCCGGCAAAACCTGCATACAGTGCCCTGTTCTCATGGCCTGACACCTCCAGCAATACCCCGTTCATACTGATGGTATACAGTGAGAAGACAATCCCGCCCAGAAAGAATATATACCTTATGGTATGCAGGTCCCATGCGATAAGAACTGAGAAAGCCAGTAAAACAGTCAAAAATACATTCAGGTAAAGGAGCATGTTGTATTTGATTTTTCCTGAATAAATAAGTACCAGGACACTGACAAATACAATTCCTGCAATTTTGCTCAGGAGGAATATACCTGTGTCATTGTTTTGTGCGTTGAAGAACTGTTTTGCATAGAGCATTACGAAAGGAAGAAAGGATATGGCTATACCCTGTGTATTAATGAAGCCAAGGAAATAAACCAGTTTTTTGTTATCCCGTAGTTCCTTCTTCATGCTTGCAAAATATTCCCCAATATTCCTTACGTGCATTCTGGAAGCTACTGTTTCCTTTATACTCCAGAATCCCAGTGAGGCGATCAGCAAAAGGATACCACCGGTAATAAATGACCAGGCATAATTAAGAGGGAATCCGGTTGAGGAAATCAGTTGTTTGGCCAGGTAGGCTGAAACAAGGACTATGGTACCGTTGATTATCTGCCTTGATGAAAAGAATTTTTTTCTTCTCTCCGGGTTTATTGATTTACCGATGATATCAATATAACTTATATTGGCAAAAGCTCCTCCAAGGGCAAAAATTGTTATAAAGAAGAAAATCAAAACCAGTGTTGATTCTGATTGATGATTACTCAGGTAATAGAGAATGACACCCAGTGCCAGGAGGGAAATCACCCGTGCATTTATTCCGCTCAGCAGGAATTTTTTCTTATGTGCCTGATTACTTATCCAGGGTGCAAAAAGAATCTGGGTAAAACTTGAGCCTCCCAGTAGTATTGCTGTCATTAGTCCTACATGAAAAGCGTTTCCGCCAGACTCGATGAGCATGGCCGGAATGATTGTGTCGACATCCATAAAGCTCTGGGCAAAAGCAAGAAAAGCTGCATGCCAGAGGAAGGCAGAAAAATTATGCTTTGAAACTTCAGGTGTCAGGGCCATTACTTCAGTACTGGTTTAGATCCCGGTCTGCTTTATGAATACTGGTTTTCAATATGCCATGCCTGATGGTAAACAGATTGAAATTTCCGGCATTATTCTGTAATTCGTCTTCTATCCACCTTACGCGTCTTGTTAAGACCTGCTTCACTTCAGACGGTGTTTCCGAATATACTTTTACAGGTATGAGACTGCTGGCAGCTTTATGCAGGTTGTCACCGAAATTACTGGCAACAATCACCGAGATTTTATTTTCACCCAGGAAATTTATTATCCTCTTACCTCTTTCTTCCTTACCAGGTTCATCGGCTTCCTTAATATCCCTTAGAGGATTGGCCAGGTCTTTCAGGAAAACAAGTTCATTGTCTTTCCATTCATAAACGAGGAATCTCCATGCCTCGCAGAATTGTTTAATATCGAAATTATCATCTTCATCTACGGCCATGGCAAAAACCAGGTTCTTTGTAACCCGTTTAATGGCCCTGGTGACGATAAAACTTCCTGTGCCCCATTCATTTTCGGCTTTCTGTATATTCTTAATACTTTCAAGGCTACCGAAGGCTGTTTGTACCGATCTGCCGATAAGAAAATTGTTTTCAGCAAGCAGCTCATGTATCTCCCGGGTGCTGAAAAAAGTGGCGTCCCTGTAGAAAAGGCTTTTATCTTTTATTTTGAGGTATTGTTTCCCAATCCGGCTCTCTTTGTCTACAAAGCCGATGATTAAATCGCCCCGGGGTTTCAGTATCCTGTTTATTTCACGGATTGCTTTTACGGGGTTGTCCACAAAGCATATTGTTGTTACCATCAGGGCAAAATCGAAGCTTTCATCTTCATAAGGGAGCTTCTCGGCAATGCAGGGAATTGCATTTATTCCCCTTTCGATAGCTTTTTCCCTCATTTTTTCAGAAGGGTCACACCCTTCCTTTATACCCAGGGCTTCAGCAAAAATAC
This sequence comes from Bacteroidota bacterium, assembly GCA_051748705.1. GTDB lineage: Bacteria > Bacteroidota > Bacteroidia > Bacteroidales > VadinHA17 > UBA9300. Next base: position 5,852 of record JBNJHQ010000161.1, read on the forward strand.
CGCTGCCCACACCAATTTCCACGCCCCTGCCTTCCGGGGGGATTAATTCACGTACAGCCTCAAGTTCGGAAAGGAATGCATAGCGGTTATCATCAAACCATTGTTCATACTTATTCAAATTCCTGTCAAAAGCTTCTGTCTTTGCCATTTCTCCTTCTTTATATCTTGTATTTCACTCAGTCTTA
>JBNJHQ010000162.1:0-5953 GCA_051748705.1 Bacteroidota bacterium
AGATCAATCTTCAATACCGGACTTTCAACAGGCACCGTGGCTTCTCTCAACCAGTGATAAATCCTGTTGCCCATCGGAAAGTGAAGGGCCGCAACATTCATAATGGCCTGGTGTATATTTTCATCCTTGCTATTCTTGATATCCAGAACAATAATCTGAAGCGGCACACACGAGCATGTATTGACCAGTTTTCCAAAAACCCAGTAAACGTTTCCATATACCCTGGCAGCTTCTTCCTCTTCAAGGTATACTTTTTTTTGTGCATTGGTAAATATCTTGTACATCAGAATAAATTCACAATCGGCATCCGGGTTATTTTTTAATGAGAAGAATGTAAGATCCGTATTTCTTTGCTGAAATTCATTAACAACCCAGTCATCGATCTGGCTTAGCAATGCTTCCCTCGACTGATCCGGGTAATCTTTATACAGTGCATCAAATACTTCAGGCTCAATTTCCTCCAGTCTCACGCCCACTCTGCTCTCAGGACATTCATTCTCCTGTCCTCTGGAAATCAAAAACACCGCAGAGAGGCTCATAATCAGCAGTATGCGCAATATACAGGTCATGATTGGGTAAATTTTAGAATGATGATGACATTGAGTATCATACAAGCAGTATACAATTATAAGCATGGAGATACAAGGGACGATTAGTATTACCCTTAGTTGAATTAGAATCCCTCGGGATCTAAATAGTATTAACGGAATGAATTAAAAATTTTCTAATTCATTGTTTGGAGTTTATAATGCCTTTACATTAAAATTCAGGTATTATAACTTTTCGGACTTTTAGTATCATTTCATCAGACAGCACCAGTATATAAATACCTGAAGGGCTAAGATTTGTATTCAAGATACAATTGTAACCACTGATCTGTTTCTGCTGCAGAAGTTTTCCGTTTATATCGAGTAAACTGAGTTGATAGCCGCTGTGGTCTTCGGTAAAAATAACTTCGATGAAAGTATTACTTACTATTACTTTTAAATCATGATACTTGATAAATTCTATTATAATATCAATCATCCCGTATGTTCCCGAACCATCATTAGCATGTGCAAAAGCTGTGACTATTCCGTCTGCACTTGCAGTGACAAGGCCGGTGGAGCTTATGTTTGCCTGGCCTGACCTGATAGTTCCAGCTTTACCAATATGAGTAATGTGTGCTTCACCTAAATTAGTCGGAGTAATTATTGGATATTCATGTCCATCCCAGATTGTTGTATTGGGCTCTGTTGCACCATCATCCCAACATAATATATCTGCATAATCAAAAAGTATACGCGTTGGATCTGCTCGTACACTGTCTCTTATTAACTCATAGCCTAAATGCGTAAGATCAAAGATGAAGAACTATGCCTTGATTGCGTGACTATATTGAGATATGGGCAGAAGAATGCTTGACTTTTTACATCAAAGCTTGTGGAGTGAAGAAGAATATTTTACGGTGCCCACCGAAGCTCGAAGAACTCAGAATAATGCATTGGCCTATTTATGCCTCTCTATCAACCCTGCTTTGTACCTCCTTATATAGTCCTTCATGTCGGCTGCTACCTCGGGGGCGAGGATCAGCAGTCCGGTGATGTTCGGGAAGGCCAGCGTAAGGACCATCATGTCCGAAAAAGCAATAACGTTGTCAAGCGTTGATGAAGCACCTACAACAGTGAAGAAGAGAAAGATTGAATAATAAATATAGGCTGTAATATTCCGTTTGCCGCTAAGGCGATAGATGAAGTCGCCGAACAGGAATTTAAAGCCGTTCAGGCCGTAATACGACCAGGATATCATCGTGGAAAAGGCAAAACACAGTATGGCCAGCACCAGCAGGTAGGGGAACCATGGAAATACCGACTCAAAGGCTGCCGATGTTAATTCCGTCCCTTCCAGGGTGGCCGTTGATTCATGGAAACCGGTAAAAATTATCACCAGTGAGGTCATTGTACAGATAAGTATGGTGTCAATAAATGGTTCAAGCATGGCCACTATACCTTCCTTCACAGGTTCATCAGTACGGGCAGCAGCATGGGCCACGGCTGCAGAGCCCACACCTGCTTCATTGGAGAAGGCACCGCGCTGGAAACCCGTTATGATAACTCCTATGATACCACCCTTGATGGCTACCGGATCAAAAGCACTTCTGACAATAAGAACGAAAACATCATCAATCCTGTTGAAGTTCATGAAAATAATGACCAGTGCAGCACCTATATACAGGATAGACATAAAAGGAACCAGCTTTGACGTTACCCGGGCTATACTCCGTATGCCGCCAATCACCACTATCCCTATCAGTACAGATAATAAAATACCAAACCAGAAGCCATGCGATTGCATGCCCGGAAAAATGGTGCTGAACTGCGCAAAGGACTGGTTCGACTGTAACATATTACTGCCCCCGAAAGAGGCAAGTACCATCATTATGGCACTGAATACAGCCAGTATTTTTCCCAGTGCACCCAGGTTCCTCCTCTTCAGGGCCATATTGAGATAATACATGGGTCCGCCCGACACCTTCCCGTTTTCGTCAATATGCCTGTACTTCATTCCAAGCGTACATTCAGTGAATTTAAGGGACATACCGAAAAATCCGGCAACGATCATCCAGAAAGTGGCCCCGGGACCCCCCACTGCAATCGCTATGGCCACACCGGTGATATTACCCAGGCCTACCGTTGCCGACAATGCAGTGGTCAGTGCCTGGAAATGGCTTACCTCGCCGGATGAACCGGGTTTGTCATATTTGCCCCTTATAAGTGCAAAGGAATGCCCGAAAGCCCTTATATTGATAAACTTCATCCTGAAGGTGAAGAAGAGGCCTCCGAATAAAAGCCATAGTACAACTATGGGAACCCGGGCTCCTATATCTATGCCCACCGCTGCCACAGGGTCCCAGAAAAAAACATTCTCAAGGAAAGAGACTACCGGCTCAAAGGCATTGTTGATGCGCTCACTTATTGTTATTGATTGCGGGTCTGGAGATAACATCCGGTATTATGTTCAGCCTATCAGTCCGAGTCCATATAAAAATGCCAGGGTAATGGCAACGGGAGCAATGAATTTTACTATTACCATGAAAATATTTACAATTCTCCCTTTCAGCTCTCCCTGGTTGGACAGCTCATCCTTAACATTTTTCTTACCCAGGTACCATCCTACGAAAATTACTATCAATATGGCCCCGAGAGGCAGCAATATATTTGCCGACAAATAATCAAACCATTCAAACACTGTTTTCCCCAAAATGGTGGCATTCTTCAGTGGTCCGAAAGAAAGTGTGGCAAATACGCCTACGATACTTATTGCGACCGAGGCTATTATTGTTGCCTTAGCCCTGGTCATATTCAGTTCCTCAGAGAAATAAGCCACCACTACCTCAAGTACGGAAACCGTTGACGTCAGGGCTGCTATTGACAGGAGGGTAAAGAAGATTATTGCAAAGAAATAACCTCCCGGCATCTGCTGAAAGATATTTGGCAGCACAATAAATACCAGTCCGGGCCCTTCAGCAGGGTTAATATTAAAGGCAAAGACGGCAGGAAAGATCATCACTCCTGCAAGTATTGCAATAACAGTATCGGTAGCACTCACCTGCAGGGCTGTGACCGGCAGGTTATTGTCTTTCTGTATATATGACCCGTAGGTTATAAGTGTCCCCATGCCTATACTCAGTGAGAAAGCTGCCTGCCCGAGCGCTGTTAGTATTACAGTAAGCTTAATTTTGGAAAAATCCGGTCTGAAAAGAAAATCCAGCCCTTCCTTTGCTCCTTCAAGGGTAAGTGACCTTATACATATTACAATGATCAAAACCACCAGGAGGGGCATGAGTATCTTTGTATATTTTTCAATCCCGTTCTTCACTCCCTTATAAATAATAAATGCTGTGAGGAACATGAAGACCAGCTGCCATATAACAGGCCTGAGTGAACCGCTCTGGAACACTTCGAATGAGCGGGTAAGCTGGTCTGATGTTTTACCGGCAAAACCATTTGAAACGGCCTGTACGAGATATTCAAGGGTCCATCCTGCTATTGTACTGTAGAAAGCCAGTATCATAAAGGCCGCCACTATACCCATCAGTCCTATCAGGTACCAGGGCTTGCCCGGTGCCAGTTTTTTGAATGATCCAAGTGCATTCCTCTGGGCGCGCCTGCCAATGGTGAATTCGGCAAGCATAACCGGGAAACCTATTGCAAAAACAAAACACAGGTAGATAATCAGGAAAGCCCCGCCCCCGTTTTCACCTGTAACGTAGGGGAACCTCCATATGTTTCCCAGTCCCACCGCTGAACCTGCAGCAGCAGCTATTACCCCCAGCTTGCTGCTAAAACTGTCCCTGATAGGTAACTCAATGTTTGCCATGTTTTAATTCTATTAGCAGTTAAGTAAGTATAGATCTCAAAAGAGCGGACTAAATTCGTCAGAATTGTGATTAAAAGCAAATGAATTTTACTGTTGCAGAAGCAGATTTAATAGATTTTAACAAATCAGGCTGTAACTTGCTGTTATACAGTCTTTAACTTGACTGGGGATTCAGAATGGGTAGCCTATGCTTATGTGCAATGTGAAATCATCCCTGAAGTTCAGATCCCGCCTTTGCAGTATCCACCGGGGTGGATCGGGTAGCTGAGGGTCCCTCAGCTTCATCCCCAGGTCAGCCCTCAGGATAACGAAGTTAAGGTCAAAACGCATACCGGTACCTGTCCCTACAGCAAGATCCCGCAAAAAACTGTTGAATTTGAACTGTGTTCCCTGCCGGTCTTCATCTTCATAGAAAGTCCATATATTACCTGCATCAAGAAAAAGTGCTCCCTCAAGTATCCAGAATAACTTAAACCTGTACTCTACATTGAATTCAATCTTTATATCGGCCGTCATATTAAAGAAGGTACGGGAAACGGGTGTATATGAACCGGGACCCAGCGAACGTACCTGCCATCCTCTTATACTGTTAGCCCCACCGCTGAAATATTGCTTTTCAAAGGGCACGGCTCTCGAATTGCCATAGGGAACACCCACACCCACAAATCCCCTGTAGACCACCGAGCTTACATCATTGAGCCTGCGATTGTACCTCATGTCAATATCGGCACGGGCATACTGGGCAAAAGGTTGTCCGAATATCTCGTAGTTGTCCCCTTCCCCCGGTTCAACATCCCCAAGCCTGTATGCAAGAGACAACAGGTTACCGGCCACCTCCCCCGTAAGCTTAATAAACCAGTAATCCCTCGCCTTCTTTATATTCTGGTTATTAAACACAAATATATAATTACCCCCCAGCAGGAAAACATCCTTGTAACTGTAAGCAAGGTATGAGGTGGTGTCGATACTCATCTCGAATTCGGGATCTATGAAGGGGAGATTGACCACGTTCAGCTGCAGGGGATATACCGAGTGCCGGGTGAAACGGTTACCCTGCCAGTTATAACCAAAGGAAGCATTTGCCACGGTACGTGTATACACAGGCATCTTCTGGTAGTTATAGGCTGCTGTTATAACTGTTTTGGGATTATATTTTTTTATAAATTCCTCCTTTTCAAGGAAGGGAAGGAAAAACCTCGGCAGGGTAAGGCTTGTCTCAAACCCGTATTCCTGCGTGCTCCTTGATCCGGATACCTGCTCCGACAGGGTCTCATAGGCGCCCTTGAGCTTAATATTGAGCCTTTCGGCACCGCGGAACAGGTTTTTGTGCTGGTATACCAGGTTTACCGCACCTCCCAGGTTACCCGCTGAATTTGTTCCTTCCAGTTCCACCCTGAATTCCTGCTGGGTAACGGTGGTCAGCCTTATTACGCAATCCAGTGGCAGCTCACCATGCTCCCAGTCCTCTACAGTACCGGGATCCGAGTAGCCAATGTTCACAAGTCTGAAAGATTGCAGGGAGTTAAGGTGATCCTGGCTCCTGTCCATATTTGTAAGCTGGAACAGGTCGCCCGGCTTTATATAAAGAGACTGT
>JBNJHQ010000163.1:0-5881 GCA_051748705.1 Bacteroidota bacterium
AGCCAGTACCAGTGCCAGCGTGATGGCCATACCGGCAATCATGCTCGCAGGATCGGCAAATGCCTGCAGGGTATCAGTCTGTACAGCTCCCTTCCACACTGAGTTTAATAATTTTATGATCAGCTTATTGAAAGCGAGCCCTGTGAATATTCCTGCCAGGCTTCCTGCAAAAGCTATGGCTCCTGATTCGAGGAGGAGGATCTTAAGTATCCTGTACCTGCCAAATCCCATGGCACTGAGCGTGGATACCTGTTTTTTGCGGTCTTCGAAATGCATATTCATTACCAGTACCAGCAAAACCAGGCAGGAGAGTATAATAAAAAAGCTCAGGCCCAGGAATAGTGTGCTGAAGTCAACACTGTTCCTGGCTGCATCTGTTGCCTTTTCCCTTATGTCAGTTATCCTGAAGCCCGTGCGCCCCGGTTTTATATGTTCCGTGAGTATGTCCTTTATCTCATCTTCAGAATATCCTGCGGGTATCCTCACTGATGTGGCCCGGCCAAAATTATTGACCCATATATCTTTACCCGTGTCATAGTTGATATATGCCTTGGGTGTTCCCCTGTATTTATTCCAGTAGTCTTCATCCTTATCCCTTATGGCATCGAGGTCGACAGGGAAACCGGCGTCCCAGTTGCTGCACGATTCACTTCCTGATATTCCGGGGAAAGGAGGCATCAGGAGTGAATCGGATAATTCCGATCTCATCCCGCTTATATCACTTACAACAAAGACATGCCTCTTCTCAGTAAGCTTTTTATAAGGTCCGACAGTGTAGTAGGATACAGATAAGCTGTCACCGCGGCCTGCGCCCAGGTCATCGGCAAGCCAGCTATTTATGATGATATTGTTTCCTCCCGGTGTTTGATCGAAAAGCTTTTCCGGCAGGGCTGAAACAAAAGAGTATGGCGTTGTCTTCCCTCCAAGGGATAGTTCATTCACGAGGTAAGTAAGAACGGGACCGGATCCGGGAAGTGCTTCGGTGATATCTTCAAGTTCCCGGTCATTCAGAAAAATCCTTTCAGATAATATTTCAACCATTCCGGTGGTGGCGGATTGCCTTGTGCTGAAGCCGGCATCTCCCGGCGTAAATACACTGTTAAGAATACCTTCTGTTTCCTCACCTGTCATTGAAAGGCCTGTATTGACAAGGATGCGGTTAATCTTCAGGCTATCGTCAAAGAAAGTGCTGAATTCTTCCAGTGATACGAACACATTCAATGGCTGAGCCTGGTTAATTCCCAGGGAGAAGCCGGCCGGGCCTTCTGATTCCAGTATCTCTTTTACGGTAAGCACAAGTGAGCTATAGGTATCCTCCTCCGGGGTAAAGGGCGATTCAAGTGGTATCTCGGAGATTTCGGGGAAACGGAGAATGATATCTTCACCCTTTTCTATTTCCAGCTTACGGGCAAGGTTGCTGTTGATGACTGCTTCACCTTTTTCCAGGTGCAAATCATTTACAGGTGATCCAAAGCTGAAAAATGAATCATTTATGCCATGGACCTGTACATCGAGTGCTGATATTCCGGTTTTAAGATTACTGGCCCATCCTGTTGTTTCGAGTATTCCTTCAATACCTCCTCCGGTTTTCTTTTCCATTCTTTCTGACAGGCTGAGAGGAAAGTAACGGTCCCCGGCGCTTATTGTATACCGGGTCCCGTTCAGCCTTTCAATGTTGGTTCCCCTGAGGCTTATACGCACTGATTTACCTGTGAGCAGTGATCCGCTTATGATGGATGACAGAACCAGGATTATCAGGAACTGGTAGAGGGAGGGTGCCCTGTAATGCAGTACCGAGCGCAATACTATCTTATAGATATTAATCCTCATACAGTTTTGTTTTCTTTATCAGGATCACCAAGTGAGCCGTTTTTAAGCTCCAGTGTTTTTTGCATTTTCTCTGCCAGCGCTACAGAATGAGTCACGGCAATGACCGTAGTGCCTGTTATGCTGTTCATCTCCATAAGTAATCCAGCCAGTTCATCAGCGTTACCTGCATCGAGCGATCCTGTTGGTTCATCTGCAAGCAGGAGAGCCGGTTTATTTACCAGGGCTCTTACCAGTGTTGCCCTCTGGGCTTCTCCCCCGGAAACCTGCCAGGGGAACTTGTTTTTTAGTCCTGTGATGCCGGTTCTTTCCATAAGCTTATCAATATAGCTATCGATCTCGCCTGTGTCCTTTCTCCTCTTTCCGTCAGCCAGGGTCGGGAGCAAAATATTTTCGATTATGTTTAGGTGCGGCAACAGCATGTGGTCCTGGAAAACGAAGCCGATGTTGTTTCTTCTGTAGGCAGCAGCCTCATCATGATCAAAACCGGTAATCTCCTTTTCATTAAAGAACACTGATCCTTTGTCAGGTCTGTCAAGCAGACCTATTATATTCAGGAGGGTGGTCTTCCCCGAGCCTGATGGTCCTATCACAGCCAGGGTTTCTCCTTCTTTTACTTCAAGAGAAAGCTTATCCAGCACACTCCCCCTCTGCGGGAAGGACTTTGATATTTCATTTAGTTTGAGCATATCAGTCTTGTATTTTATTACTCCTTATATCCTTATATAGTGCCACTATCTTTCCTGCCATCTGTTCCGTTCCAAGGACAGCCTTTACCGATGCCTGTCCGGCATTGCTCATTTCCCGTATTTTCTCCCTGTTGCCCATTGTCTCAATGATAGTTTCGGCCAGTTTTTCGACTGTGTCAGGTTTGTATGTCAGTCCCCCGCCACCTGCCTCTATTATCTCCGGGAAGGCTCCTGTTGCAGGTTGTATAACCGGCACTCCAGCTTCAAAGGCTGAGAGCAGATACAGCCCGTAGGCATCATATTTCCTTACCGGCACACTCATCAGGTCAATCGAGCTGAAGAATTCCTGTTTGCTCTTCCCGCTGAAAGAGGGATAGATTTTGACCAGGTCATCAAAGCCATTCTCTTTGAGCTTTTTTAATTGTTCTTTTATAAAATGTTTGTTATCAGCTGTATATCCGCCGCACAGGTGAAGCTGGAGCGATGGGATGGCCTTATTTTTCCTTATCTGGATGTAGGCATCTATCAGCTTATCAAGTCCGTTCTGGTAGCTCAGTCTTGAATAGTAGCCTATTGCCGGCTCCGGGTTTAGTTTTCCGGGAACTATGAAGGGATCGTCTTCAAGTCCGGACAGTACGACCTTTATTTTCCCGCTGCTTATCCCGGTTCTCTCAATGATCAGCTCTTTGAAGTAATTGCTGGGGCTAATGAACATATCAACATGTTCCGATCCTTCCCTGATAAGCCTCCATGCTTCCAATCTGTATGGTTCAGCCATTTCATCAACCCACTCATCTTCATTTTGCAGTGAACATACCAGCCTTGAGTCAAGCTTCTCTTTCAGCTGGATTGCCAGACCCATAATGAGGGCATTGCAGGCATGTATTATATCCGGCTTACCGCCTTCTGACAGGTAAGAAGCAAGACGCGACAGTTCCCGTGATGTGCCCGTGCCCCTGATCATATTTAATGTTGTTTCTTCAAAACCTTCAACCCGGGTGGTGCCTGCCTTGTGGGCTGCAAATTTCAGGAGGGGAGGGGAGTCAAGGATCCTGTCCATAAACCCTGGCATATGTTCAAATAGTTTTACTTTTTCCCTGAGGAAGGTTGACACTGCCCCGAAGAATACGGGACTCTCAATCTCATCACCGAAATCCCTCCCGATGGGTGGAAGATAAAGTGATATGCCCTTCATATCTGCTTCCCCCGTTTCTCTTACGGACGATATATAAAGCCTGTCCCTGTGGCAGTTGCCACAGTAAAATGAATCGCCTGAACCGGTAACAAGGTATGATACTTTCATAAGACTATTATTTTCCAGCGAAAGCCAGCAAGCTGCCGTCTTCAGTTAAAATAAAAAACTTATTTTCTGTTATCGCAGGGGAGCAGCTTATTGGCCTGCCCGTGTCAAACTGCCATTTCCCTGCCCCGTTCTCCAGGTCGAGGATATATACCCTGCCATCCCTTGAACCGAAGAGCACATTGTCTTTGGATATGACGGCCGATCCTGTAATACGCCCGTCTGTGCGGTACTCCCATATTTTCTTTCCGTCGGATTTATTATAGCAGTACATGTACTTGTCTTCACTGCCAATCACCACCTTGGAACTGCTTACAGCAGGAGTGGCAAGTATTACACTGTATTCATTCCTGGCAGGCTTTTCCCATTTAATTATCATATTCTGCAGGTCAATGCAATAGAAAATTCCTTCATGTGAGCCTACATATGCAAATTCATCGGAGAGTGCGGGTGAGGATGCTATATAAACACCGAGGTCAGCATCCTGTTTCATTTGTCCCGTAAGCGGGTTTACAACACGCAGGAAGCCATCACAGCCTCCGAAGACAATATAATTGCCTGATACTGCAGGTGTGCCATGCACAAAATTATTTGTTTCAAGCTTCCACATAAACCTGCCCGTACGTGGATCTATACAATGGAGGAAATAATCGTAGCTCCCTACAATCACCATTGATTCATCCTCATCAATCCATATATTGGCTGAACCGGATATCTGGTTACCTGTCTCGTACTGCCACAGCAGCTTACCGCTTTCAGCATCGATGGCCCTCAGCACACCATCCAGCGATCCTATAATAATCTTGCCGCCGACAACAAGTGGTGAGGCTTCTATAGCAGTGCCTGTTTCGTATTTCCATTTTATTTTCCCTCCGGGCTCAACAGCTATAAGATCCCCGTCATTATTCCCAAAATAGATATTCCCCCGGTATACAACTGGTGATGATACTGTTCTGCAGCCTGTCTTCAGGGTCCAGACTAATTCGGGCTTCGCCGGTAAAGGGATTTCCGTCTGACCGCTGAGGTCATGGCTTCCCCTGTAGATCTCCCAGTCCTGGGCTTTCAGGACGGTGGATAGTGAGATGAGGATTAATATTAAGATATTGCTTGTGACTTTTTTCATCATTGTTCATCCTTATTAAGTTTTGCCAGGGCTCCCGTTGGGCAGTGCCTTATTATATCATCAAGACCTGTCCTCAGTACATCATTGAATTCCCAGGCCAGGGGTTCCGATAAAAGGGTCATAAATCCCCTTCCAGTGAAACACAGCGACGGGTTTTTTGTTTCGTCGGTGCTCATCCGCACACATATACCACATTTTATGCATTTAGCATTTTCGAAGATCAGACTGGTGCTGCTGCTAATTTTCTTTTCTATTGGATGGGACAGCATTTTCTGACGGGGATTTGCGGCCTGAAGCTTATCTGCCAGGTCTCTCAGCCTGCAGTCTTCCTTTGCCCGGCAGTCGCAATGCATACATGCGGCAGCTTCCTCTGCCAGCTGTGCCTCATTCACTATGGCGGTCCACCTGGCCCCACCAGGCGTGCATTCTTTCATCCATTCCTTTTTCTCCTCATCACTTATTTTACCGAGTGTTGAATTAAAACTGTTCCCGTGTATGGCTGATCCTCTGCCTTCCCGCTTTGCCTCTGCCATTTTCCTTATGGCTTTCTTATCCTTTGATTCGGCTCCTGCCAGTGCTTCTTCCGGGTCAAAACCGGGTAAGAGTGCTGCCACTTCTTCCCTGTCAGGGATTTTTATTGTCTTAACGACTGATGAAGTATATCTTATAATCTCCCTGATCGATATCCTGTCATCTATCATTTTGCGCCTGCAGGCATTCTCACAGTAAGCCGGGCAGATAGTGCATGCCACACCGGGAAGGATCAATTCATTGTATATCAACCTTGCTGCTGCCTCCAGTTCACCTTCTGCCACCAGCCTGTTCATGGCGGGGATGTCCAGGCCCATGGGGCACACCCTGCTGCAGGGTGCCTCACATTCGGCCCTGTGCTCTGCCAGCAGCAGCTCGACAGCCTGTCTCCGCAACTTAATCACTTCCTCT
>JBNJHQ010000164.1:0-5867 GCA_051748705.1 Bacteroidota bacterium
TCCTTCCCTTATGCGCCACCTGTGAGGTGTAATACCTTTTTGCACCAGGTCTTCACCCTGCCCTTCAACAGCCTCCACAATTATTTCATTAAGGTTGTTGACCGGGTTTTTACTGAAACTTACCCCCGAAAGCCCGGCTTTAACCATTTCCTGGATAATCACCGCACACCTGATTGAGGCATCAGGGCCTGCAACCTTTCTGCTGTAATCATTCTGACCGGTATCGGAGGCCGATTCCCAGACCATCTCTATTGCTTTCAATATATTATTGACACCTCTTATACCGGTAAAGGTCTGAAACTGTCCGGCAAAGGAAAAGTCGCCGGAATCTTCAATGCTGGTGGATGAGCGGATGGCGTATGAAAGATCCGGCAGGGCTCCAACCTCACCGGCAAGCTGCTCCATGACTCTTTGCCTGTCCTCCAGGTAATCGTCATATGCCCGGGCCGACAATATATAGGTAAGAGGTATCCTGAATTTGTGCCTGGCAAGGAAAAGGACAGATCGGGCTTTGTTCCCATTATCGCTCGCCTTAAAACTGCCTGATAGCCTGCGTATATATGGGTCCCTATTCATTGCTTAAATCATTTCATCTGACATGGAATCTTCGGGCCGGTAAGCCTCTTCCGGTTTCTTTAGTATGGCAATATGCCCCTGCCTGTCAGGCTCCCTGGATTGATTCACCAGGCCGGCATAAAAACAGGGCGGTGCAAGGATGATAAGTAACGGTGCGACTTCCATCTTTGGCAGGCTTAGGGTTATCTTAACCAAATATATGATTTTTATTAGTAAATTTATCAGACCACAAAAATATTATATGCCATAGTTTAACAATTTGCAATATGAAGTATTTATTTTTTCTGTTACCCGCCTTGTTCCTTTCCCAGGCCGGCTTAAGCCAGTCAGGGAAAGTATTTGATGACCTGTCATTGCAGAGTGAGATCCTTGACGGACAACGCAAGTATGCAGTATACCTGCCACCCGATTACGACATATCAGAAAGGAGCTACCCTGTACTCTACCTTCTCCACGGTGCCGGTGATGACCAGACAGGCTGGGTGCAGTTTGGTGAAGTGCTTCATATTGCAGACAGGGCCATAAAAGAAGGTAAAGCCACGCCCATGGTTATAATCATGCCTGACGCACAGACAGGACAGAGAGGTTATTTCAATGACATAGGTAATGAATGGAGGTATGAAGATTTCTTCTTTGAGGAGCTGATCCCATTTGTAGAATCAACCTACAGGATTAAGGGAGAGAAACGTTACCGGGCAGTGGCCGGTCTCTCAATGGGAGGAGGAGGTTCTTTCATGTATGCCCTTCACCGCCCGGAGATGTTTTCTTCGGCATGTCCCCTCAGCGCATATATCGGGCCCCTTACTTTCGAAGCCTTCATGGAGAGGGATGCCAGGGGCAGGGATGATTATTCGGAGACTGAACTGCGTAAATATTTTGAAAGGCATAATGCACTTTCCCTTATCGGGAATGGCGATCCGGAAAAAATAAAATCGGTTCGCTGGTATATCGATTGTGGGGATGACGACTTCCTGTATGAAGGCAACAGCCTGGTGCATATAGCCATGCGCAAAAAGGAGATTCCTCATGAGTACCGTGTTCGTAACGGGGGTCACACATGGACATACTGGCGCGAGGCCCTGCCCGTAGTGCTGGAATTTGTCTCCCAGGCCTTTCACCAGTATTAGCGACACTAAAAACGGGTGCCCTTATTGTTCAATATCTTAAAACCCTGATAAATGAATGATTAAATTTACTATCTTGATCTTTGTTTTTTGATAAATTAATAAGCTTATAATACCCTTAAATCCAATCATGAAAAAATCACTTATAATTTTACTTGGCATTATCACCCTGTCAACGGTAAGCCTTATTGCCCAGGATGATATCAAAACCCTGACACTGGAAGACTACTTTGACATGGAAGCAGTATCTTCTCCTCAAATCTCTCCGGATGGCAGTACCATCATATATAACCGCCGCTGGACAGATAAGTATGAAGACCGCTCCCGTACCGACCTGTGGATAATGGATTCCGACGGGAAAAACAACCGTTATTTCATGGAAGGCAGCAACCCTGTATGGTCACCTGACGGGGAAAAAATTGCTTTTACCAGGGAAGGTGAACCCCGCGGCACACAGATATTCGTGAAGATAATGGATATACCCGGACCGGCCACGCAGATAACAAGGCTTGATGAGAGCCCGTCAAATATCAGGTGGTCGCCTGATGGAAAACACATCTCATTTACCATGCTGGTGCCCGACAATGAAAGCTGGGCTATTAAAATGCCCAAAAAGCCCGAAGGGGCCAGCTGGACTGCCCCACCAAGAATAGTGGATGACCTGGTGTACAGGAGGGACCGCACGGGCTTTATAGAGGAGGGCTATACACATATTTTCCTTGTACCTTCCGAAGGAGGTAGTGAAAAACAACTTACCACGGGAGACTGGAACCATGGGGGCAGCTATTCATGGACCCGTGACGGTAAAGAAATACTGTTCTCAAGCCTCAGGATTGAAGATGCTGAGTACCAGTACCGGGAATCAGAGATTTATGCGGTGAATGTAAAGTCGGGAGAGATAAGGCAGCTGACCGACAGGAAGGGCCCTGATGGTAACCCGCATGTGTCTCATGATAATAAGCATGTTATATATACGGGATATGACTGGACTGATGACACCTATATTAATTCAAAGGTCTATGTCATGAACCTTGACGGCAGCGGATCGAGAATGATATCCGGTGAATTCGACAGGAGGGCGGGCATAATAGACTGGGCACATGACAACTCGGGGGTATATGTTAATGTTGCTGAAGAAGGAAATAGTAACCTATATTTTATCCCCCTGAAGGGCAGGGTGAAAAAGATAACGGAGGGCAATCATATGCTGTCAGTATCGTCAATAAGTGACCAGGGACTCGCGCTGGCAACATTGTCAGGTCCTTACGAGCCTGGTGATATTTATTCCTTTATGGTGGATAAGCCTGAACCTGTGAGACTGACAGGTGTAAACGAAGATGTTCTCTCTGATATCACCCTCGGCAAACTGGAAGAGATCTGGTATAAATCTACCGGTAACATTGATATCCAGGGTTGGATAATCAAACCACCAGATTTTAATCCAGACAAAAAATATCCGCTCATCCTTTCTATTCATGGTGGCCCGCATGCTATGTACGGCGTGGGTTTTAACTTCAGGTGGCAGATACATGCTGCTGATGGCTATGTTGTTCTTTATACCAACCCCCGGGGATCGTCAGGCTACGGAAGCGAATTCGGGAACATGATAAAAAATGATTATCCCAATAAAGATTTTGACGACCTGATGAAAGGAGTGGATGAGGTAATTGCTGGAGGCTACATCGATGAGGATAATCTCTTCGTTTATGGAGGAAGTGGTGGCGGAGTTCTTACAGCCTGGATAGTCGGTCATACCGACAGGTTTGCAGCTGCATCTTCCAACTACCCTGTAATAAACTGGCTGTCTTTCGTGGGCACAACGGATGGTGTTTCATGGTACAGGAACTTTGAAAAATTTCCGTGGGATGATCCATCTGAGCATCTCAGGCGCTCACCCCTGATGTACGTGGGTAATGTCACAACACCCACAATGCTGATGACCGGGGTGAAGGACCTCAGGACACCCATATCACAAACCGAGGAATTTTACCAGGCACTGAAAATAAGGAAAGTACCAACGGCCATGCTCAGGTTCAACGACGAATTTCACGGGACCTCATCGAAACCTTCGAACTATATCAGGTCTGTCCTCTACCTTCATTACTGGTTTGATAAATATAAGAGATAACAAGGGGATAAAGCGGACACGGCAGCAGGAAACAGAGATTTCTATCCCTGAGAATTAACTAGTCCTTAACAGCTTTTAACCAATCTATAACTACTTAATCGCCGGCAGGCATATAATTTTACTGTAAATTTTAACAAAATCTAAATCTTACAGTTATGAAATTTACAGTTTACACCCTTTTGTTGCTTTTTATCAGTGCAGCTACACATGCCCAGTCAAATTCGAACATGGGACATCTTAACATGAATGAGATACTACAGTCACTTCCTGAAGCCGACAGCGCCAGGGCTGTCATTCAGAAAGAAACTGAGGATATGGAATCGGTCTATGAAGAGATGCAGGTAACATATAATAACCTCGTTAATGACTATCAAAACGGCCTCGCCGGTTTCACCGACCTGCAGAGAAAGGCAAAAGAAGATGAGATACTCGATAAGCAAAAGCGACTGCAGGAGTTTGAGCAAAATGCAAATATAAGATTGCAGCAGAGAAATATGGAACTGATGCAGCCCATCTACTCAAGGATTAACCAGGCAATAAGTAAAATAGCCGGCCGTGAAGAAATCGATTATGTTCTTGACCTGAGTAATGGTGCCGTGGTATTCACTTCGGACAAAAGCAGGAATATCACCCAGGAGGTGATGGCCGAACTTACAGGTATAAGCCGGCAGTAATAATGACTATTGCCGATTCAGAATCAACAACGGCAGGGTGAATCAAAAAAACCTCCACCTATAAGTAAATACCTGGATAATACAATTATTTTAGTGGTAAAATATTCTCAAATGAAACTAGAGGACCTGGGATATAATGCCGAAATCGAAAAATCACGGATTGAGAACGGGCTCGAGGACTTTGATATTGGAAGGGTAATTTCAGAGCATAAGGAGAGATATATTGTAAGGTCGGAAAACGGGGAATACGAAGCTGAGATTACGGGCAATATGCGATTTTCAGCCGGAAGCAGGGAGGATTTCCCTGCTGTAGGTGACTGGGTGGCGATGATAAACTATGATCCTGAAATGGCCATTATACACAAAATCCTGCCGAGACTATCCCTCATATCAAGGAAGGCTGTAGGTAAGACTGGTGATAAACAGGTAATTGCAAGCAATATCGATTATGCCTTCCTGGTTCAGGCCACTGACCGGGACTTTAATATCAACAGGCTTGAAAGGTACCTGGCCATTTGCTATTCCTCAAAGGTAGAACCGGTGATTGTACTTACAAAAACGGACCTGGTCGAAAAAGAAAGGCTGGAAGAAATAATTGAAAGTGTAAAGCGCAGGATCGATAAGGTTCCGCTTTTCTCCATCAGCAATGAAACGAGGGAGGGTTACCAGGCACTGGAAAAAGTTATAATAAAAGGTAAAACTTACTGTTTTCTGGGTTCCTCCGGTGCCGGAAAGTCAACTTTGATAAACAATCTCTCCGGTAAAAGCATCATGCAAACAGGGTCAATAAGTGACAGTACCAGCAAAGGCAGGCACATAACAAGCCACAGGGAACTGATTGTCCTGGACCGGGGCGGAATACTTATTGATAATCCCGGGATGAGAGAAGTTGGAATAGCAGATTCCGCTGATGGCTTAAAAACTGCATTTGACACAATAATAGATCTTTCCGGGGAATGTAAATTCAAGGATTGCACACATACAAATGAGCTTGGATGTGCGGTTATTGAGGCAGTTGAAAAGGGCGAAATTGACAGGGGGAGCTATGAAAATTACCTGAAGATGGAAAGAGAAAAAGCACATTATGACCTCAGCGTTTCAGAAAAAAGAAAGAAGGATAAGAAGTTTGGTAAAATGCTAAAAAACTTCAAAATTGACATCGGTAGAATAAGTGACAAGCACAAGGATGAATAAGCTTTGGCACCGACCTTATTATTGCCCGGGAGATTGCCTCGTCTTTCCCCCTACTATGTGGGCCAGATCTTTGAAGCCAAGCAGCCTCTAAAGACAGAGCAGAAATAGAGCCGAATAGAGAAAGTCATCCTGATCAGGTAAAAATAGCCAGGTGAAAAATAGTTGCGACGC
>JBNJHQ010000165.1:0-5863 GCA_051748705.1 Bacteroidota bacterium
CGTTAGGCCCGGTCTGGTGATGGTTATACATTATCTGTGGAAAATATTTCCTGTACATAATGCGCGACATATTCTCCGTTTCGGCCTGTGTAACCATGTAGGAATCACGGTTATTATCATGCCCGGTATATTTCTGGTAAAGGCGCGGGAGGCCCCTGCTGCTTCGCTTTTCGGGATCTTCATGCCGCATGTACCAGTCGCCTATCAGTTCAAGTCCGTCCGGGTTGGCAAAAACGGCCAGTAAAATCACATCATCAAGTATCCTGAGAGTCTCCTCGTCATTCCTGCTCACCATCCTGTAAACAGTCTCAATAAGCTGGTGAGAACCAACAACCTCCGTGGCATGCAGTCCGCCGTCAATCCATATGACTGCCTTTCCTTCCTTTGCCAGTTGCCTTGCCTGGCTGTCATTTAAATCTCTGGCAAGAGCAAGTTTCTCGGAAATACTCCTGTAATGCTCAAGCTTTGAAAGGTTTTCAGGACTGCTTATGACAGCCATAAACTGAGGCCTTCCTTCTTCTGTTGTACCGATATTCTCGAGAATCATACGATCTGATTCCTGATCAAGTAATTGCCAGTATTCCAGTGCTTTGGTATAGTTGGTAAGATGGTAGTCAGCTCCGATCCGGAAACCAAAGAAAGATAGTGGAGAGCTGATGTTTTCCTGGGCACCCGCCTTCAAAGCCGGATAACAGGTCAGGACAATAATAACAGTGAGCCATCTGATTGAGGCAGCAATTGTTCTTCTTTTGATCATGTTAATTTCTTTTTTGAATTGATTGCGCTAAAAGTAAAGAAATTGTTAATTCAGACAATAAGATATATGGTTAATAAAACTTAATTTTTGAAAAAACATGATATATACGGGTATTTGAAGTATCATATGGTTTATACCCCTACAATACCGGGATATTACTCCCCTGGCTGGATTAAAAACCCTGATGCCTGTACCTTAAATCAGAAACTATCGCTGTAAGTAATTACTTCGGTAGTGAAGGGAGCAGCAGTGCAGTTGATACAGTGAGAATTGCTTAAGCTCATAAATATTATTCTCTGAAGTTTAATTATTTGGCTAAAATTTCTTATATTAGGTTACATATCATAATAATACAAATCAAAATTAAGAAACTATGTCAGTATTAAAAGTAATCGAAGTATTGGCCTCTTCCGAAGAAAGCTGGGAAGATGCAGTTAAGAATGCCGTTAAAACATCTTCAAAAACGGTCAAAGGCATAAAATCGGTTTATGTCAAGGAACAGATGGCCGTGGTTAAAGACAATAAGGTTGTAGAATTCAGGGTGAACCTGAAAATAACCTTCGAAGTTCTTGGATAAGCCATCAATGGGATTTGCTTAAAATTAAAAATTTTTATCAGCCTTTTCCATCATACACCGGGCGTGGTCTTCAAAAATACCCGGTGGGGATATACATATGATTCTATGAAAATAAAAGATTATCCTTCCTTTAATACTGAATGGAACAAAGGGGAGATAAAGAAGAAGACAAAGAACTTGCTTAAGAAGATAGGCGAATTACAGTATAAAATGTATGCCCAGCGAAAGTACAGTCTTTTGATTGTTTTCCAGGGGACCGATGCTTCAGGCAAGGACGGTTTAACCCGCGGGCTTTTAAAATATTGCAATCCTATCGGGATAAAGATTAAAAGTTTTAAAAAGCCCACAGCTGAAGAATATGCACATGATTTTCTCTGGAGGGTTCACCGGGAAGCACCTGCAAAAGGTGATATGAAAATATTTATAAGATCACACTATGAAGATATCCTTGTCCCTGCTGTTGAAGGTTTTTTCCCGGAGGAGGTGGTTGAGCAGCGTTATAGCCTTATTAACGATTTTGAAAGGCTCCTGGAACATAATGACACAAAGATCCTCAAGTTTTACCTGAACGTGTCGCCTGAGGCCCAGGAAGAACGCTTGATGGAAAGGATCAATATGGACAGGAAGCACTGGAAGCACAAGGATGGTGATTGGGAGACGCGCGAGAAAATGCCGCAGTATATTGATGTGTATGAAAGGATATTCAGGGAATGCAATGAAATACCTTGGCATATAGTGCCGTCGGATAAAAACTGGCAAAAGCTGTATTATGTGGCCGAAGAGGTTCTTAAGACCCTGGATGGACTGGACCTGCAATGGCCTGAATTGAAAACGGAACTGTTCCGTTCATCCGGGGAATGAGCCCGGGAGCAATGCTATTGCCTTATATCAAATGCCATAAGCACATCCCCGTGCCGCTGGTACAGGATTCCTTTATTTATTACCGGGTGGGCAAAATGCTGGAGTGAGCCCCTGGTTATCCTGAAAGAACTTACCTCACTGACCTTTCCCTGCTCATGGCTCAGCAGGTGCAGCCTGCCGGCCTGGGAATAGTAGTAAAGCATGTTATCGGCAGCTATGATTGCACCCTGTCCGATACGCAAGGAATCCGTCAGGGTACCGGTAAGAGCGTTTATTACCCTCAGTTCGGGTTTCGAAGCAGAACTGCCGAAAATATAATCCCCATATTTTACTATCCCGCCCATAAAGCCGTCAAAGGAACCATTACGCCATACTTCGGTGATCTCGGACCCATCCTCAGAAAGATTAAGCTTGACACCGCAATTGCCATCGCCAGCCTGGTAGTATATGAAACCATCGTCAAAAATGACTGAATTACTGTGAGTATCACCCATTCCCAGCTTTCTTTCAGCGGGTTCCAGGTTATCCTGCTCATGTGTCCATAATAATTCACCTGTCTTACTGTCAAAGCCCATCAGGTGGTAGGCTGAGAAAGTAACAAAAATAGTCCTGTCAGCCAGTCTTATAAGGTTCCCCTGGTTATAACCGGACCTTTCACCTACACCATCGGATATCCATATATATTCTCCTGTAAAACGGTTCAGGGCCGCTGCATTTACTTTCCGGCCACCCGGAACCCAGAATACCATGTCCCCATCTACTACAGGGGCCTCAGAAAAGCCATGCATGATGGGAATTCCATCAGCATCATCGATAAAATACTTCGACCAGATTATTTGCCCGTTTTCGCTGTCAACACAGAAGATATCTCCTATCCCTGTCACGGTGTATACCAGATTACCAGCTATGGTGGGGGCGGAACGGGAACCGGGATATGTCCTTGTCCATTCAGTGCCAAGGACGCTTTCCCAGATGGTATTGCCCTCAGGATCATAGCACTGTAGAACAGCCATAGTGTCCTTTTCGCCTGTTATATAGAAGCGGTTTTCAGTGAAAGTTGGCGAGCCATGACCATTGCCAATACCTTCGATAGCCCATACTTCGTCAGGTCCTTCCGGCGGCCACTCGTCCAGCAAGCCGGTATCAGGAAAGATACCTGTTCTGCCATTACCTCGCCATTCGTATACTTTGTTGTTCTCAGATGTGCATGATCCAAGTATCAGGACCAAAACAAGCAGGAGGGTGTACTTATTGTTCATTTATTTGAAAGATTAATAACACAAAAAAGTCCAAAGATAAGAATACAGGAATAAAAAAATAGCTGCAGGAGAAAATGCTATTCATTTTTAGCCAGACGTTCCATTAGTTCCCCGGGTATTTTTACAGCCTTGCCGGATGCTTCATCTACCATTACCAGGGTTGTTTTTCCTTCTGCATGGAGCATGGCAGAGCCGGAATTCCTGAAAAAATAGCTTACACCTATGCGCAGGGGAGATAGTAACTCAAATTTTAATTCGCATATAATGCTGTCAGTTAGTAATATGGGGCGCCTGTATTTACAGGATGCTTCAGATACAATAAAAAGAATTCCTTTTTCCTGGTACTCAAGCAGTTCATTACGCAATAATTCAGTACGAGCATTTTCCATGTATGTGAAATAAACCGCATTGTTTACATGCCGGTTCATGTCGATATCGGAATAGCGTATGGTAAGCGGAAATCTGTAGTTTTCCATTTCAAAAAAAAGTTGGCTTAGAAATGGTAAAAATAACAATTAATGATGAAGTCTGATCTGCTATGCATCAATGTTCATAAAATTGATCGTATAGCAGGGCGGAGGGTAGGTACTGCTTACCTTAATCTTCAAGGCTTTCTATCTCCACAGCAACTTCATTACGCCTGTTTATCAACCGGTACGGAGGGTTATAGCCAAGAAACATGTAATGTCCTTTTGGCTTAATATGATACTTTTCAAGTTCGGCTTTGAGCATTTCCCTGTACTCAGTAAGTTTCCCGTCGTTTGCCCAGCCACTAAAACCTATCACTGCCAGGACGCGTGAGCTTTGCCGCTGAAGTTCAACTTTCGGATTACTGGGTGACGGAAGATCTTCCATTTCATATTCTGAAGGCATAATAAAACTCATCTTCATTGTATCAGCCATGTCAACCACCACTGGAGAGGTCATGCTGATTTTCTCACTTTTTTCATTACCCCCGAAAATATAACCTGCCACAGTGCTGAAGCCCCGGCCCGAGTTTCCACTGTAGGAGCCTCCCATTTTTGTTGAAGCCAGTATCAGGTCAGGGTATTCCCTTATTTCAACCTTATCAAGTTTCCTGATCACCCTGTATTCGGGTGTTTCTGTTTTTTGCGTAAAAATATTTGCCATGTTGCTCTGATTTGTTATTACCAGTAGAAGAATTGTAAGTACCGGAAAAAATGTTAAACTTTTCATTTTTACTGTCATTATTTCGTTATCAGCGTTGATAATCCACCATCTACCTTTAAGACCTGTCCCGTCATCCATGATGATTCATCAGAAAGGAGAAAACTAACAGCACCGGCAATATCCACGGGCATGCCAATCCTTTTCATAGGATGTTTTGCTGCTGAGGCTTCCCTCTGGCTGTCGGTCCTCAGGAGCCTCTCCGCCAGTGGAGTATCGGTCAAGGAAGGAGCAATAACGTTGAATCGTATCCGCCCGGCAAATTCCGCTGCAAGCGACCTGCTTAATCCTTCTACAGCTGCCTTGGAAGATGCAATTGATGCATGGAAAGGCATTCCGCTACCTGCTGCAACTGAACTGAAAAGAACAACACTTGCACTTTGTGACTTGAGCAGGTTATTTATATACTTGTTAATAACCTTAACTGCACCTATCAGGTTAATCTCGAAATCTTCCCTGAAATCTTCAGGCTTTAAATTGCGAAAAGGCTTCAGGTTGATTGTTCCGGGACAGTAAACCAGTCCGTCGAGGGCCATATCTATGTCGGGAAGTATATTTTTCTCAATATCTGTTATATAATGATTGTCGCTCCCCTCCAATTCGGACCTGGATAAGGTGATAAAGTTGGTATCAGAAGACAGTAATTCTATAATCTGTTTGCCAATTACACTGTTTGCTCCTGAGATAAGTATATTCTTCATAATATTGTTCAAATGTTTATCTATGAATATTAAACAATAATTGACAAAGCTTGTTCATATGATTAGTAACATTATATGATTTACCAATAGGCCTGTAGCCTGGCGAAAATGAGATTACTTTTTTTTGCCTGCTTATTACAGGAACAAAAAAGGCGTAAAATGAACAATTGTATGTAAATTAGGTATTTCTATATAAGAAGAGATTTTAATATAATAAAAGCTAATGGAAAGCATAAAGATAGGGGACAGGGTACCTGAATTTTCACTGGAAGACCAGGATGGAAATATTTTTGATGTAAAGGAATACCTTGGAAAGAAGAAACTGGTAATATATTTCTATCCTAAAGACGGGAGTCTTAGCTGTACAAGGCAGGCTTGTTATTTCAGGGACCTTTCAGATGTTTTCGAAGAAACGGGCGCGATGGTGATAGGGATCAGCCAGCAGTCCGTGGAAAGCCATAAAATGTTTGCAGAGTCTAATAAGCTCAATTTTACTTTATTAAGTGATCCTGATAATAAA
>JBNJHQ010000166.1:0-5827 GCA_051748705.1 Bacteroidota bacterium
TTATTTTTTCCCAGATTTGGAAGATTTGTTCTCTTTTTCTTCCATTTCTTCCTTAAGTGCTGCAAGATCAGATATATCCCCGAGGGTTGTTTTTTCCAGATTGGCTTTTATCTTTCTGGTAGCTTTCCTGGTAGCTGCTGCATCACTCTTTTTTGCTCCCTGCTCACTTGCCCTTTTCTCATCCTCAAATATCCTGCTGTGCGAGAGAATGATCTTCTTGGCATTTTTATTAAACTCTATTACTTTGAACTGGAGCTTCTCATCAATCTTACCGCTTGTACCATCTTCTTTCACGAGATGCCTGGGTGTAACAAATCCTTCTACACCATAGGGAAGAGCTACAACCGCTCCTTTGTCAAAGACGTCAATAATAGTCCCTTCATGTATGGTATCCACTTCAAATACATCCTCGAATACATCCCATGGATTTTCTTCAAGTTGCTTATGACCCAGGCTCAGTCTCCTGTTTTCTTTATCTATCTCAAGCACTATCACTTCAATCTCGGAATCAATTGATGTAAACTCTGCCGGGTGCTTGATCTTTTTTGTCCATGAAAGGTCAGATATGTGAATAAGTCCGTCAACTCCTTCTTCAATTTCGACAAAAACGCCGAAATTGGTGAAATTGCGAACCCTTGCGGTATGCTGACTGCCAACGGCATATCTTTCTTCAATATTCTCCCATGGATCGGGCTTCAGTTGCTTAATGCCAAGC
Organism: Bacteroidota bacterium; assembly: GCA_051748705.1. Lineage (GTDB taxonomy): Bacteria > Bacteroidota > Bacteroidia > Bacteroidales > VadinHA17 > UBA9300. Next base: position 716 of record JBNJHQ010000166.1, read on the forward strand.
GACATTTTGCGCTGTTCACGGTCAAGTGTAAGGATTACTGCCTCGACCTCATCCCCTACATTCATAAATTCCTGCGCACTCCTTAGGTGCTGCGACCACGACATCTCTGAAACATGTATAAGTCCCTCAACGCCGGGGGCAATTTCAACAAAAGCGCCGTAATCAGCCATAACAACCACTTTGCCCTTAACCTTGTCGCCCACCTTAAGATTTTCATCAAGTGAATCCCATGGATGCTCGGTAAGCTGCTTGAGTCCAAGAGCAATTCTCTTTTTGTCATCATCAAAATCGAGTATAACGACATTCAGTTTTTCATCAAGCTGCACTATCTCTTCAGGATGGTTTACCCTTCCCCACGAGAGGTCGGTAATATGAATAAGACCGTCAACACCACCAAGGTCAATAAACACACCATAAGAAGTGATATTCTTAACCGTTCCTTCAAGAACCTGTCCCTTTTCAAGCTTGGCAATTATCTCCTTCTTCTGTGACTCCAGCTCAGCTTCAATAAGTGCCTTATGAGAAACAACAACATTCTTGAATTCATGGTTTATCTTGACAACCTTGAACTCCATAGTTTTACCCACGTAGATATCATAATCCCTTATAGGTTTAACATCTATCTGGGAACCCGGGAGGAATGCTTCTATTCCAAAAACATCCACTATCATTCCGCCCTTGGTGCGGCATTTTATGTAGCCATTGATAATTTCATCCTTTTCGAGAGCTTCATTAACCCTGTCCCATGACTTGAGTGCCCTGGCTCTTTTATGGGATAGCACAAGCTGTCCTCTCTTATCTTCCTGGCTCTCAACATATACTTCAACCTTATCCCCCACCTTCAGGTTAGGATTGTAACGAAACTCGTTCAGACTGATCACCCCTTCGGATTTATAGCCTATATTTATTACGACTTCACGCTTGTTCATTGAGATAACAGTACCCTCAATCACCTCATCTTCGGCAATGGTCGACAGGGTTTTGTCGTACATCTCCTCGTATTCCTTCTGCCTTGGAGATTTCTCTGTATCTTCCTTTTCAAAAGCATCCCAGTCAAATTCCTCCGCTTCTGCCTCTGCGGCTTTCCCGTCTTTTGCTGTCTTTTTTTCTTCAGCTTCAGCCTCGGCTTTTACCTCTTCGGTTTTTTCTTCAGGCTCAGCTTTTGGCTCTTCAGCTTTTTCTTCAGCTTCTGCTTTAGTTTCTTCTTTTGCTTCTTCAGCCTTCTCCCCGGCCTCTGGCTCGTCGGTTTTTTCTTCAGGCTCAGACTCAGCTTTTACCTCTTCGGTTTTTTCTTCAGCTTCGGCTTTTGGCTCTTCAGCCTTTACCTCTTCAGCTTCTGCTTTGGTTTCTTCTTTTGCTTCTTCAGCCTTTACCTCTTCAGCTTCTGCTTTGGTTTCTTCTTTTACTTCTTCAGCCTTCTCCCCGGCCTCTGGCTCGTCGGTTTTTTCTTCAGGCTCAGACTCGGCCTCTGGCTCGTCGGTTTTTTCTTCAGGCTCAGCTTTTACCTCTTCGTTTTTTTCTTCAGGCTCAGCTTTTGGCTCTTCGTTTTTTTCTTCAGCTTCAGATTTTTCTACTGGTTTTTCTTCTGCTCCAGCCTCAGCCTTAGCTTTTTCCTCTACGTTTTCGTCGTTTCGTAATTTCTTTTCTTCTTCGGTCATGATTTAATTAAATAATCTAATAATTAATAAGTTAGACATTATATTGAATAAAATTGGATGCAAAAATACTTAAAGCTTCTCAAATCTCCTAATCCCCGGGCCAAATTTATCATGTAAAAAAGGTCTGCAGTGCCCGGTCAGGAGAAACATCCGGTAATATCCCCTTCCACACGAAAAACCGCCCTTTTCTATCCTCTACAGGTTACCGCTATGTTCCTATGATCACCAGTAACACACTATATTCATTTCGTATATCCGGGTATTGCAGTATTTATTATCTTTGCTTCTGCCATTTAAATAGTGCTTGATGAAACGTATTCTGATCACAGGCGGAGCAGGCTTCATAGGATCCCATCTATGTGAAAATCTGCTGAAGGAAGGAAATGAAGTTATATGTGCCGATAACTTTTTTACAGGAACAAAAGAAAATATCACACATCTTTTGGGCCTGCCCTATTTTGAAATAATCAGGCATGATATTACCATGCCGTTGTATGCAGAGGTGGATGAGATATATAACCTTGCATGTCCCGCCTCCCCGATTCACTATCAGCATAATGCCATCAAGACCATTAAAACATCGGTAATGGGATCTATCAATATGCTTGGCATGGCCAAACGTACCGGGGCAAAGATACTGCAGGCCTCTTCAAGCGAGGTCTATGGTGATCCTGAGGTCCATCCCCAGCATGAGGATTACCATGGCAGGGTTAACATACTGGGTCCGCGTTCGTGCTATGACGAGGGTAAAAGATGTGCGGAAACACTCTTTATGAATTATCATATTCAGAATAGGGTAAAAATAAAAATTGCCAGGATATTTAATACCTACGGCCCGAGAATGATGATAAAAGATGGCAGGGTGGTATCTAATTTTATCGTACAGGCCCTCTGCAATAATGAAATAAGCATCTATGGCGACGGCAGTCAGACAAGAAGCTTCCAGTACATTGATGACCTGCTTGGTGCCCTTAAAGCACTGATGGATACTGAAGACTCCTTTACCGGACCTGTGAACCTGGGAAATGAAACAGAGATAAGCATAGTTGACCTGGCAAAAATGATAATTGAACTCACCGGATCAAAATCTGAAATAATTTACAAACCTTTGCCGGAAGACGATCCGCAACAAAGAAAACCGGACATAACTCTTGCCAGGGAAAAACTCGGATGGGAACCAACCTATGACCTTGAAAAAGGCTTAAGGAAAACTATTGATTATTTTAAAGAAAAACTAAGAATATGAAAGGTATAATTCTGGCCGGTGGAGCAGGTACACGATTACATCCGGCCACTCTGACTATTTCAAAACAGATACTCCCGGTTTATGATAAACCAATGATTTACTACCCCCTGTCAACACTCATGCTGGCAGGTATAAAGGATATACTAATTATCAGCACACCGCGGGATATTGTGCTCTTTAAGGATCTTTTCGGCGACGGATCGCGTATTGGAGTACGTTTCAGTTACGAAGTACAACCTGAGCCCGGCGGACTGTCACAGGCTTTTTTGATAGGTGAGGAGTTCATAGGTGACGATAATGTTTGCATGATCCTCGGGGACAATATTTTTTATGGCCAGGGCCTGGGAAATACCCTGCTCGAAACGGCAAAACTCACAGATGGAGCATGCGTGTTCGGTTACTATGTAACTGATCCCTCCAGATATGGGGTGGTTGAATTTGACTCTTCAGGAAATGTTATCAGCATTGAGGAAAAACCGGAAAAGCCCAAATCCAATTATGCAGTAACCGGCCTTTATTTCTACGACAATACCGTTGTCAGCAGGGCAAAAAAACTCAAACCCTCAAAGCGGGGGGAGCTTGAGATAACTGACCTGAACAGACTGTACCTCCAGGAAGGTAAGCTGAAGGTAAAACTGATGGGCCGTGGTATGGCATGGCTCGATACGGGCACACACGACAGCATGTTACAGGCATCTAACTTCGTTGCCACACTGGAACAGCGGCAGGGACTGAAAGCATCATGCATAGAGGAAATCGCCTATATCCGTGGATTCATAGACAAAGAGCAACTGCTCGGACTTGCAGAAGAACTGGGGAAAAGCCAGTATGGAAAATACCTGAGGGATATTGCCTCGGAGAAGCGGATCACACTGACCGGTTTTACGAAATAATCAAGCTTTATGAAAATTATAAAAACTGATTTTAACGGTCTTTTCATCATAGAACCAAAAGTTTTTAGCGATAAACGGGGATATTTCTTCGAAAGTTATAACCAGGAAGAACTCAGGAATAACGGTCTTTTTTTTGAATCGCTCCAGGACAATGAGTCCTTTTCTTCGGAGAATGTTATCAGGGGCCTGCACTACCAGCTAAATCCCATGGCACAGGCCAAACTGATAAGGGTGATAAAAGGTCGTATAAGAGATGTAGTACTGGATATGAGGAAAGGATCACCAACATATGGCAGGTGGAAGGCCGTGGACATAGATTCCGAATCAAAAAAACAGCTGTTCATCCCCAGGGGATTTGCTCATGGCTTTTCAGTACTGAGCCCTGAAGCAATAATACTTTATAAATGCGATAACTATTACAGTCCTGAACACGAGAGGGGAATAGATCTGAATGATCCTGCCCTGGGAATTGACTGGGGTGTCCGGTCGGGACAGGCGCTGATCAGTGAAAAAGACAGGAATACCCCCCCTTTCGCCGAAGCGGAATGTAACTTTGAATATATGCTATGAACAGAATTCTTGTCACAGGTGCGAAAGGACAACTGGGAATGGAGATAGGGGCTCAGAAGGAAAAACTGCAGGGATCTGAAATCATTTTCATGGATATCGAAGAGCTGGATCTGACAGACAGGGATGAAGTACAAAAGACAATAGGCCGGATAAATCCTTCATTACTTATAAACTGTGCGGCATACACCGCTGTCGACAGGGCCGAGGAAGATAAGGAAAATGCTTTCGCTGTCAACGCGGGCGCAGTAAGGAATATTCTTGATGCCACCACAACGGTGCCGTCTATGAAATTTGTGCATGTATCCACAGACTTTGTTTTTGACGGCAAAACAAAGAAGCCTTATGACGAAGATGCGAGCCCAAATCCACAAAGCGTATATGGCAGGAGCAAACGGGAAGGTGAAAAATATGCACTGTCATATCCCCATGCGATGATAATCCGTACATCATGGCTCTATTCGGAATATGGTGGTAATTTTGTAAAAACGATTTTAAGGCTGGCAGGTGAAAAGGATGAGATCAGCGTTGTGAATGACCAGAGGGGGTCACCTACATGGGCGGCCGATCTTGCATCAGCAATACTGACTGTATGCAGACAAACATTATCAGGGGAGAAATTATTCCAGGCGGGAATCTATCACTACAGCAATGAAGGTTCATGCAGCTGGTATGAGTATGCCTCTGAAATAAAAAAAATTATGGGCTTTGAAATGCGTATTAACCCTGTCAGTACGGCAGAATTTCC
>JBNJHQ010000167.1:0-5809 GCA_051748705.1 Bacteroidota bacterium
TGAGACTTTCCTGGAGAAACCAAACAGTCATAAGGCACATGAATTACTGCATACGCATTATGTGGAAAGAGTACCTTATTAGACCTACATATAAAATGCTGTTAATAATTATGCAGGGATGCCTACAACGGGTCCCTGCTTTTTTATTTGCCCTTTTCCTTTGAACCCTTTGCTCCTGTCTTCTTTATCAGCCATGCCATGTTCTCACCAAGTTGCTGCATTGTTTTCAATCCTTCTTCATCCTTCAACACATCACCTTTTTCCCGGCCTATACCAATGTTCCAGTAGGACGAGCCCGGTATGATCATTTCGTTAATGAGGAAGAAATGGTTGATACTGTCAAAGGCATGTATGGCTCCTGCACGCCTGACAGCTATCACGGCTGCCCCGGCTTTTCTCTTCAGGGGATTACCTGCTGCGCGCAATGCATAACCGGCAACATCGAGCAATGCTTTTGTCTCGGCTGTGATATCTGCAAAATACACGGGCGAGCCGATCAGAATACCGTCGGCCTCAATCATTTTCTGCAGTATCTTATTTAATAGCTCATTCTTTATGTGACACTTTCCGTCTTTTTCTTTTTTGCACTTCATGCAGGCAGTACAGGGGTTGACTTTCTTACCCCCGATCCGGATCAATTCAGTCTCAATACCATTTTTTTCAAGTGTGTTTGTTACTTCCTTCAGGAGAAGTTCTGTATTGCCATTTTTGCGGGGACTTCCGTTTATTGCAAGGACCTTCATAATTGCTTCTAAATTTGTTGATCTCTTTTTATATCATTAATTAACTCTTATGGCATCAGGTCTTCGATGGAAGGAGGAGCACTTTCATCTTTCCTTTTAGTTCCCTTCTTCTTATCAGCCATGCCGGAATACAGGTCCTCTATTTTCACCCTTCCCTCGTTATCACCGGAGGAGGCATTATTTACAGCTTCTCCTGAGTAGTAAGAACGGGCATTAAAATAAAGCACCAGGCTGAATATAGGAAACAGGGGCATGGTGAGTGCATTAATGATGGCATTGAGCACTATAAAGGAAGGTTTGCTGGCAAAATTCAGCATTTCTGATGATGCATTCTCAGGATTAAGAATGGACTTGACGAAACTCCCTCCAAAGGGTATCATGATAATAGCACTCAGAATGAAGGAAATAACCATAAGCAGGATAATGAATATGGTGACCCACCCGATATTTGGCCAGAAGCGTTTGTGAGCAAGCTTAATGCTTTCAGTAATGGTATGGCTGATACCCTTATCTTCGATCATCAGGACCGGTACAACGAATGCATATAACATCACAACATATACAATGGCGAACAGGGCACCAACGAATAATAATAAAACACCAACCATCAAAGCAAACACTGCAAACAAAGACAACAGGATGAGCAGTGCCAGCAGGGGAAGGAAGAATTTTACAAGGCCCTGTGTGCCGATTGTGAATATATTGCTGTCAGGATCAACAGGTTTCCTAATAATATAGTATTGTAACACCAGGCTGAATACAAAGGTAAAGAGTAGTATCAGCGAGTATGGTCCTATCATTGCTTTGACTATTTCCATCATTTCTTCCGGGTCAGTCACCGAGTAAAGTTCTGATATATCAATCCTGCCCGTCAGGTAGGTTGTTACCAGGGAAAATACAAATGCTATCAGAACAAAGCTGCCAAACCATTTTTTATAGAATTCCCATATGGTACTGAGGGCTGTATCGAGGTCGTACTTCTTGTTTAAGGGATGTTGAGTATAGTCAATCATAGTGTCAGATTTTTTAAATTTTCAGCATGCAAATATACATAATATTGATCAGCCAATCATTTCCAGTATATCCTTTAGATCCATTTCCCGTAAGGGGTTGCTTGAGGATATAAAAGTTTCTGCTAGCCGTGATTTTTTTTCCTGTAGTTTAACTATCTTTTCCTCTATGCTGGCCGTTGTAATGTATCTTTTAACAAAAACATTTTTATCCTGTCCTATCCTGTGAGCCCTGCTCAGCGCCTGCAATTCGGCAGAAGGATTCCACCATGGGTCGAGGATGAAAACATAATCGGCAGCTGTGAGGTTGAGGCCAAGCCCCCCGGCTTTGAGGGAAATAAGGAATATGTTTGTTCTTTGATCAGACTGGAATCTTTCTACAATATCCCCCCTTTTTGTGCTGCGGCCCGTGAGCATTGAATATTTCAGTTTTCTTGAATCAAATTCCCTGGCAAAAAGGTCAAGGTGACGGACAAAGGAGGAAAAGGCCAGTATTTTATGACCTTCTGAAATAACCGATTCAATATCCTGCAGTACGTTTTCAAATTTACCTGACCCGGAGGTGTAATCAGGATCGGACAGCACGGGATGGTTGGATATCTGCCTGAGCTTCATCAGGCCCTGGAGGACAATTATGGCAGATTTTTCCTCATCCGGCTTCCCAAAGGTCTCCAGGATGGAATTTCTGACAATTGATTTTTCTTCTTCATACTTTTTGTGCTGATCTTCACTCATATCACAGTAAACCATATTTTCAATAACAGGAGGCAGGTCGGAGGTGACTTCCTCCTTGGTCCTCCTCAGTATGAAGGGCTTTATCAGTTTTGCCAGTCTTTCTTCACGTTCCTCCGACTGCTCTTTTTCAATAGGCCGGGCAAACTGCCTGTTGAAATATCCAAGGCTTCCCAGCAGGCCCTTGTTAACGAAATTAAGCTGTGTCCACATGTCGGTCAGGGAATTTTCCACGGGAGTGCCCGTAAGAACGAGTTTATGTTCCGACTTCAGGCGGGAGAAGGCCTTATATAATTGTGAAGCCGGATTCTTAATAACCTGGCTTTCATCGAGTACTATGTAATAAAAATTAAAAGCCGAAATAATATCTATATCCTGCCTGATAGTGTGATAGCTTGACAGTATAATATCATATTCGTGGAAGTACCGGCTTGTTTTTTTTCGCTGACTTCCTTTATAGCTGCAGGTCCTCATTGACGGGGTGAATTTCCTTATCTCATTCTCCCAGTTACAAATAAGTGAGGCCGGAACTACCAGGAGAGATGTAAGACGTGTTTGTGCAGATGAGAAGAGGTCGTCACTGTCGCTTTCTTTGCCATGGTTTGATTCATCAGCCTTCTCTTTATATAGCTGAAGCAGGGCCAGTGTCTGCAATGTTTTGCCCAGCCCCATATCATCGGCCAGGCAGGCACCAAGATTATTATCGTGCAGAAAGTTCAGCCATTTTAACCCTTCTTTCTGGTAGTCTCTAAGTTCGGCTTTAAGTCCATCCGGAATTTTGGTTGCCGGAATATTGTCAGGGATAACCAGTTTTTCCAGGGCAGGACAGGACAGGCACTCTTCTTCATTGAATATCTCATTCAAGAGTGAGAAATGTTGTTTATGCAGTTTAATACGATCTTCCTCCTTTTTTCCCAGCTCAAATAATTCACTGTAGCGGGCAAACCATTCCTCCGGCAGGATTATGACAGTATTGTCATCCAGCCTGTATTCCCTCCGGCCCTCCAGGATATTTTTTCTTAAGCTGATAAAGGGAATTGACTTTCCGTTGATCAGCACCCTGGCTTCCAGGTCAAACCAGTCATTTGATGCTTCATAATTGATATCCAGCCTTACAGGTTTTAAATTGTATTGCCTGTCGAGGCTCCCGTGTTTGATAATGAATCCGCCTGACTGGAGCTCGTCATAGGAATTATTAAGCCATTCTATCAATGAATATAATTCCTCTTTCGTTTCCCCGGTTCTTGTTGCAACAGTGAAATTTATATTATCATCACTGTAGAATCCCTGTTCATTCAGTTTACCTACATATTCCTGTTCCCTGTTCCGATCCCTGAAGATCTTCTTAAAAATGAATCCCTGCTCTTCCTCAAAAACAGTGAAAGAATTGACCGGGTCGGTCTGAAATATTTCTTTTGCCCCGTAACTGAACCTGAGTATCAGAACCGGAATATTCCTTATACCCATTTCGAGGCTGAGCGAGGCAGAAGGTTCAGGCCTGATCTTAATTATTTTAAAACCATCTGCCTTTACATCATGGTTATTGACAATATTCCTCACAAAGCCTTCAAAATATTTCCTGGTGTGTGTGGCGGGTATTACCACTTTATCTCTCGAAAGGAAGGGCATAATCTTCGACCCTTCTATTTCATCCACCGCAAGTAATTCATCCTTATGTCTTATAAGGCAGGGATAATTGCATAGGATCTCTGTATCACTGTTCAGGAGGCTGATCTTTCCTGCTTTCCCGGACAACTCCAGGCTGTAAGTACTCTCTTCATCTTTTTTCTTAAAGACGAACAGCGGCTTTATCTTTTCACCGGATACATTAAGGATATCTTCAGGGTGAAGATTGCTTGTTCCTGTCTTTTGCCAGTACACCGGAACAGGGTGTTCAGTGATTATTTCAAAACAATTAAACAGTTTTCTTTCAATATATGGCTTAATATGTTTTTCAAACTTATCCCCGCTTATATTTTCAGTAAATTCCACGACCGTCCTTTCCCGGGAAAAAAGCCGAAAGAGGTAACGGTCAGAATAGCTGTTGATAAGCTCGATCAGCTTAATCTCAGGTTCGCTCAGTTTATCCAGGGTATCGGGCGAGGCATATGGTGAGAGGCATTCCACCGGGCGGTAGTAAGCATCCCCTTCTTCTTTTTCTACAATCCATGGAAGGAAGACAGAACCCCACAGCCTGTGTCTGCTCAGTATGATTACAAAGGCACGATCTGATATTTTTCTTATCCGGTTCAAATCAATGATAATGGTATATCATACAATAATGGTTAAGAAAATACACTTTTCAAAGCCGGTTGCCAGTCTTTTTATAAATTTATGGCCTGTAAATGTTTTTATGAACAGGAAAATACTTCATATCGATATGGATGCATTTTTTGCTTCAATTGAGCAAAAAGACAATCCTGAATTAAAGGGCAGGCCGGTGGTGGTGGGTTCGGATTCTTCCCGGGGTGTAATTGCAGCAGCAAGCTATGAGGCACGCAGCTTCGGTGTGAGATCGGCCATGCCCAGCAGCACGGCAAAGAGATTATGTCCCGGACTGATATTTACCAGGCACAGGATGCAAAGGTATAAAGAAGAGTCACAGCTCATTTTTGATATTTTCCACACTTACAGCCCTCTTGTTGAAGCCCTTTCAATTGATGAAGCTTTCCTGGATGTTAGTAAGGCTGCTGCAGGCCTTGATGATGCAGCATCCATTGCAATGAAAATAAAAAAAGAAGTCAGGGATAAGACAGGCCTTAGTTGCTCAGCAGGTATCTCGGTAAATAAATTCCTGGCAAAACTGGCTTCGGATATTAATAAGCCGGACGGTATGTTTATTATTTATCCGTCTGATATTGATAAATTTATCTGTGATCTTCCCATTGAAGGTTTCTTTGGGATAGGTAAGGTTACAGCTGAAAAGATGCACCGCTTCGGTATACATACGGGTTCTGACCTGCGCAGGGCGAATCTTTCTTTCCTGGAGAGGAATTTCGGAAAGGCGGGACGATTCTTTTATGATATTGCCAGGGGGATAGACAACAGGATGGTCGAACCAGACCGTATAAGGAAATCCATAGGCGCGGAGCTGACTTTTGAAAAGGATCTGACCACTGGCTTTGAAATAATCGCCGAACTGTATAAGCTCGAAAGAGAATTATGGTCAAGGGTTGAAAAACATGGGAGGACCGGCAGAACAGTAAGTGTAAAGGTAAAATATGATGATTTCCGCCAGGTAAGCAGGAGCAGCACTCTTGATCACCCGGTTGACAGCTTTGCTGTTTTGCATGCCGAAACACAAAAACTGAGGGAGCAAATAGA
>JBNJHQ010000168.1:0-5791 GCA_051748705.1 Bacteroidota bacterium
CTCCTGTGGGGTAATATTATCGGTTACGGACTGGCATTTATACAGAAAAAATTTGAACTCATCAGCCTTGACCCTACATCCTACTACCTTACTACCGTACCGGTAAATATCGATATAATGCATTTTATTATGCTTAACCTGGGAACAATCATAATAATCCTTCTCATGCTGCTTATCCCCTCCCGGCTGGTGTCATCAATAAGCCCTGTCAGGGCAATTAAATTTGACTGAGCCGGATCAACTGATATTTTTGAAAATTTCCGCGATTTTTATTTTTAACCTTTCTGTTTAAGATTTTATAAATTTAAGTCCCTAAATGAGATAAATTTCCAGATATACCTGCCTATTATATAATATTATTAATTTATCCCTGTAAACATGCATTGTACCCGAATTTGATATCTCCTCATTCTTCAATAAATTGTGCAAATTATTTTTAAAGAATGAAGAGCTTTAGTCCAAAAAGGAATTATGAATCGACGCGCAAAAAGATAGCTTATGTCAGTCTGCGTGAAGCCACCGAGAATGATTATCGAAGGATAGGTTTTAAATCGGGTCTGGAAGTTCACCAGCAACTGGATACGGAAAGCAAGCTTTTTTGCCGTTGCCCTGCAGGCATTTACCATGATGATAATGATTACGATGCCGAAGTGATCAGGCATATGCGCCCCACCCTGAGCGAGCTGGGGGAATATGACGGCACCGCACTTATGGAGTTTAAAACCCGTAAGGAAATTGTTTACCGCATCAATAATGACAATGCCTGCACCTATGAAGTGGATGACACTCCCCCTTTCCCGATTGACAGGAAGGCCCTGGATATAGCACTGGAAATATCACTGCTGTGCAAATTAAATATTGTGGGTGAAGTGCATATTACACGAAAACAATACCTTGACGGAAGCATCCCCACAGGTTTCCAGCGATCAGCCATCCTTGGCGTGGAAGGAGAGATTGAGCTCAGCAACAAGAAAGTAAGGATAATACAGTTAAGCATTGAGGAGGATTCATGTCGTGAGATCTCAGATATACGACATACCCGTATTTATAAAACTGACCGGCTGGGCATGCCCCTTATTGAAACTGTGACCTACCCTGACATGCTTACACCATGGGAACTGGCGGAAGCGGCCGAATATATCAGATTCCTGAACCGCAGCACGGGTAAGGTAAGAACGGGCATTGGAGCCGGCAGGGAAGATGTGAATGTCAGCTGCGAGGGAGGCAGCAGGGTTGAAGTCAAAGGAGTGGCTCATAACAGCTGGATCCCGGCATTATCGCATAACGAAGCATTCCGGCAGTATGCCCTCCTGCATATAAGGGATTTATTAAACAGTAAGATAAAAGATCCTGCTGAATGGAAAATATCTTACAGGGAAATAACAGCTGCCGATAAAAAGCTCCTGTCAGCCCCCCTGAAGAAGGCTTTTGACAATGATATGCATGTGTTCGCCATAAGGCTTCCATCATGCCATGGCATACTATCACACTTTACACAACCGGGAAAGATTTTTGCCGATGAGATCAGTGACAGGCTTAAAGTAATAGCCTGTATAGAGAAACCCAACATGACCCATTCAGAAGAGCTTGAGCCCCTGGTGACAAAGAACCAGTGGCAAAAAACAGCTTCATTCCTTGAAGCCGGGGAGGATGATGCAATGATATTATTATGGGGGCCTGCCGAAGATATACCTACAGCCCTTGAAACAGTTGAGGAAAGAATACAGCTCGCTTTTGCCGGTGTGCCCAATGAAACGAGGAAGTCCTTCCCTGATGGTACTACAATGTTTGAAAGAGTGCTGCCGGGCAGGGACAGGATGTATCCTGACACTGACTCGGCACCAATCCCACTTCATGACAATAAAATAGATGAATTAAGATCGGGGCTCCCCGAACCGGTGTCGGACAGGATCAGGAAGATGAAAAAATGGGGAATACCGGAAGATACCCACAGGTATATCCTGAGTAAGAACCTTTATCCCCTTATTGTCTCCATCGCAGACGATTTTGGTTTTAAACCGGTGGAAATAGGAATATTCCTGGGACACAGGTTAAAGCATATTGAAGGCACAATGAAAGCACATGATGAATTCACTTATGATATCATCCATAAGCTCTTTGGCTTTATCAAAGACAGAAATCTCCGGATTGAAATAGCTGAGCCCATGCTCAGAGTACTGTATGAACATCCCAAAATGAGGTATGAGTCAATACTGACAACACTTGATTACAGGGAAAAAGAGCTTGAGGAAATACTTTCACCCCTAGATTTCCTGTATGATAAATTCATGCAGGAAAAGGTGTCGGACAATGATGACTGTGCTGTTAACTGGCTTATGGGACAGATAAGAAAGCAGGCAACAGGAAATGTCAGTTTGGCTGAACTGAGTAAAATACTTGAAAAAAGAATAAAGGCAGATGACTGATCAGATATTCCAGGGATACAGGGGCAGGGCCCTTAATACCCTCAAAAAATATAATGTGAGGGTCTGGGGACAGGCATATATTGAAACCACCAGGGGTGTTTTCAGGGGAACCGTGCTCCCAAGGTCGGAGAATGATGATGATATGCACCTGGTGCTGAAAATTGATACCGGTTACAATATCGGTATAAATGTCAGCACCATCACTTCAATGAAGGAAACGGGCTACAAGAAGGCTAACTACAAGATACCCGAAAAGGAATTTCCCTACTCTGATGATAAACCTTCGGTAAAACTTTTCGGCACCGGGGGGACCATAGCTTCGAGGCTTGACTACCGTACCGGTGCGGTCATTCCGGCCTTCTCACCCGGTGAGCTTTACGGGGCGGTGCCCGAACTGGCCGACATATGCAATATAAATACCGAAAAACTATTTGCCGTCTTCAGTGAGAACATGGGTCCCGAGCAGTATATCACCCTCGCCAAAGCTATCGGGAAAGAGATCGAGAATGGTATCGACGGCATTATTATTGGCCACGGGACAGACACGCTGCACCACACAGCAGCAGCCCTGTCTTTTATGGTCCAGAACCTTCCCGTACCGGTCATCCTTGTAGGTTCACAAAGGTCATCAGACAGACCTTCATCCGATGCAGCACTTAACCTTATACATGCATCCTATGCCGCCGGCCACGGGGATATTGCGGAAGTGATGGTATGCATGTTCGGACCCACCTCCGATGATTACGGCTTCCTGCACAGGGGTACCAGGGTACGTAAAATGCACAGCTCTTACCGCTCTACCTTCAGGACCATCGGTGATACACCCGTGGCAACCGTTACAAGGGAGGGAATCAGGCATATCAAGCGCAATTTCAATCCACGGCGCCACGACAAAAAGGTGAAGATCATGCCCTTCTTCAATGAGCAGGTGACAATGATGTATTATTACCCCCATATGAAAGCTGAGATGCTCGACAGCCTGGTTGATATGGGCTATAAAGGGATTATTATCGTAGGTACAGGGCTGGGCCATGTCAACAGGGAACTGTACCCTGCACTGGAAAGGGCCAGGGACAAAGGGGTGTCAGTCTTTATGACCCTCCAGACCATATGGGGCTATGTACATATGATGGTATATGAGACCGGACGTGACATGATGGCAAAGGGAGTGGTGCCACTGGGCAATATGCTGCCCGAAGTGGCATGGGTTAAGCTGGGCTGGGCCCTGGGACAGACCGACGACCCGGAAAAGGTGAAGGAAATAATGCTGAAGCCGGTTAATGATGAAATAACTGAAAGGGAGCCATACAACGGTTACCTGGTATACCAGGGAGGGGTAAAGGAAGTGGAGGAATTTGTAAGGAATTTCAGGAAATAATTATTCTTAGTGAAGTTTGCTCTTAAGTTCATTTATTTTCATTGCACGCTCCATTGAGAATGTCCTGGTTTCGAGATCGATATATTCCGGGATTCTAATCGCCTTGCTACTAAGATTACGGCTTGCATTCTCATCCAGATTAGCTTCAAATACCACAAGCAACCCCGCAAGCAACTCCATATTCCCTGTATCAAAATCCTTCCTGCCTTTTTGTATGCCCCGGCAATAAGAAACGAAGCAACTGTCAGGGCCTGTCTTATTTATGCAGGATCCATGCTTTATGATTCAATTGCTATATTTACACCATGAACGAGGATAATTTTTCCGGCAGGCTGAGAGCTGCCCTCCGCAAACCACTGCCGGGGACTGATGTACAGTGGGAGATGGCTTCTTCCGACAGGATGATCAAAAATTTTCCGCGTAAGAAAAGAAGCGATTCAAGGCTTGCAGCTGTTTTAATCCTGCTTTACCCGGTAAATAATAAAATCTGCACCCTTTTTATCCAGCGGCCTGTATATGATGGTGTTCACAGCGGGCAGATATCCTTTCCCGGCGGCAAGATGGAAAAAGAAGACAGGGGCCTGACAGATACGGCAATAAGAGAAGCCTGTGAAGAAGTCGGCCTGTGCAGGGACAGGCTGGATATACTCGGATCCCTTACTCCCCTGTTTATTCCCGTAAGCAATATTGAAGTAAGCCCGGTAATTGCTTTTAGCAACATTCATCCCTCATTCACGCCTGACGACCAGGAGGTAGTTGACCTGATTGAAGCACCGCTGGCCGGTTTTTTCAAGCCCGGTATTGTTCAGGAGAAACCTATGATAGTACGGGATGAACAGCTTGATATGAAATATTACAATTACAATGGCAGGGTAATCTGGGGAGCCACGGCAATGATATTACATGAGTTACTGGTTATAATTAAGAATAATAACATTTCTGTTGGTTGAAGCCATGGCAGTGCAGGGCTATAATTCAATTACCGGAACCATGGCAGTCCAGGGCAAAATTCAATTACCGGGACCACAGCAGTGCAGGGCTAATCCTCATCCGTAAGAAAATTCTTATAGTGCTCATACCTGTTAAGCACCTGGATAACATAGAAGTAAGGTTCTTCACCCCTGCAGAATCCGTGTTCAACCACCGGATCATGGTAAAATTCAGGATCTGATTTGCGCAGGAGGTAATAAGCAACATTATCATCCCATATTTCAGGATCACGGCCATGCTTTCGTGCCAGCCTGCGGGCATCCAGTACATGTCCGGGCCCTACATTATAAGAGCCAAGTATAAATTTTAATCTTTCTTCTTCATCAATTACCTTGTCTTCGAAAAGCTCCTGCAGCCACTGTATATATTTAATTCCCGCCCTGATATTATTCTCCGGATTTGAATAGATATCAATACCGAACTGTTGGCCTGTTGATGGCATAAGTTGCATAAGGCCATAAGCTCCTGCCCAGGATTCAACATCAGGGTCGAAACGCGATTCCTGCAAGACGAGTGAAGCAAGCAGGCGCCAGTCCCAGCCTATCGAATCACTGTATTGCTTGAAGTATTCATCCCAGCGTGAAATATTGCCGGCGCCCAGGCTGAAATAATCAGACCGGACAATATGCTTTGATCTTGAGTTTTTAAAATACTTGGCATAGATGAGGGCATAACGTTCAGTTCTCTTGAATCCTTCTATCCATTTATTCAGTTCTTCAAGGAGCTTTTCGGATCCGCTCTTTCTTACAGCCCAGGCGAGGTTCTGTTCAAAACTTACAGGTGTTTCCAGGTCGATGTCAGGATAATAGGTACGGTTTACCATTGCTATATTCTCATCTGACACTGTAAAATCGATCTCACCACTGGCTACAAGGCTGATTAATTCTTCAACCTCCAGTGGAACTTCCACAATATGTATTGTGTCGCCTATTTCACTTTGCAGGTTTTTCATTCTCTGTGCATAGGATGACTCAGTTTGTACATATACGGTTTTATC
>JBNJHQ010000169.1:0-5760 GCA_051748705.1 Bacteroidota bacterium
GCAGGAGCCCCATCCTAATACTTTCCATCTTTCCAGTTCCACCATTTAAGTTTTTCCGGATCGCGTTTGTCTTCCGGTGTTTCTGCATAATATACCGCACAACGAAAAACATAAAGCAGGCACCTGTCCTGGGTCTCCCCTACAAACCTGTTTGACAGTTCGTAAAGTACTTCGGGGTCCTGTCCCCTCAGGTCCTCAACTTTTTTTATGCCTATATGCCAGAGGTTGCTTGCAATGGACTTGCCAACTCCGGGAATTTTTGTAAGGGTTTTCATCGTTAATTCTTTTATATTAAAACCAGGCTTCGGGTCCGGCCCGGTGAATTCAATCCCGTCTTAAAAGAGCTCCGGTGGTTTCCTGTGCCCGGTTCCCTGTTCATAGGCATAGCTTAGCTCAATCAGGGTTGCTTCATCAAACATCCTCCCGAGGAACTGGATGCCTGCAGGCAGGTTTCCTTCAGAATAGCCCATGGGAACAGTAAAGGCAGGTTGTCCTGTATGGGGAGCAATCACCTGGTTATTGTCACCCCTGTATTCCTCACGGAAGGCTTCTATCCTGGCCGGTTTATTGTTCCATGTAGGATAGATGAGTGCATCCAGCTGTAATGAATCCATCACATCCCCGATTACCCTGCGAAAAGCAATTCTTCTTGTATCTGTAAATGCATCGAGGCATTCACTCTCATCATTACCATAGCTGCCTTCAACCCCGGCAGATTCCCTGAGCCTTGCAGCTGCAAACTCTGATTTTGATCCGACACTGATTACATCCTCAATGGTTTGCAGGCTGTCGTTCTTAACATATTCAGCAAGAAAGGCCTCCAGGTCCTGCCTGAACATCGGGCACCACTGGTTTTGCCGCAGTTCATCAAATCGCGGTATATAAACAGAATCAATGACCACGGCTCCCAGCCCTTCTATATCCTCAACAGCCTGGTGGAACAGGTCTTTTATCCCTGGGTCGGGGTTACGGTAGGCGAGATCTGCAAGTACGCCGATTCTTTTACCCTGCAGTCCATCCCTATCCAGGAATTGCAGGTAACTACCCGGAATTTTATCTGTTGAATATTTGGTGAGCGGGTCATCCGGGTCATACCCGGCTATTATATCCAGCACCCTGGTGGCATCCTCAACGGTCCGGCACATGGGACCAACCACATCATTACGCAGGTAAAGGGGGACAATAGCCGACCTGCTCACCAGTCCCATGGTTGTCCTGAAACCGACCAGGGCACAGTGGGATGAAGGTCCCCTGATTGAATTGCCCGTATCGGTGCCCAGTCCCACCACAGCGAAATTGGACGCGACTGCCGCGGCGGTACCCCCACTGGACCCGGCCGGTACATATTCCATATTATAAGGGTTGCGCGTGGTACCTGCGGTTGAACTCTCCGTATGCATGGGACTGAAAGCCCATTCAGCCATATTTGATTTAGCTATAATGATAGCACCGGCCTCAACAAGTTTACGGATAATAAATGCATCCTCTTCCGGTATAAAATCTTTCAGTGCCAGTGAACCTGCCGTTGTAGGCATGCCGGCTGTGTTTATATTGTCTTTTACGATCAAAGGAATGCCATGCAGTGGTCTTAAAACACCTGTTTCACTGTATTCCCTGTCCAGTTCAGCAGCTCTTTTTACAGCATCCGGGTTAATGGTTGTAAGAGAGTTAATGTTGTGGTCAAGCTCCCCGATCCTCTCAAGGCAGGCCTCTACCAGTTGCCGGCAATTATAATCACCATTTTCATATGCCCGGTGAATACCTGATATGGTCAACTCCTCAAGTTTTATTTCTTCTTTGTCTGAAGCAGGGCTGCAGGCTGACAATAGCAAAATGGCTATTAAGACAGCCGGGAATAATTTGCGTTTCATTAGACTTTTATTAAAAGATAAATGATAAAAGTACTAAGGAAAAAGGAAAAAGAAAACCACACAGTGTGAGCTTTCTTGTGCAAGTATTATTTCATCTTCTGGGGCCTGATCATTCTTTCGGGTGATAGTATTTTGTCGAGTTCCTCCTTCGAAAGCAATTTCTTTTTGATGCAGAGCTCATATACGCCGGTGTTCGTTTCCAGGGCTTCACTTGCCAGGCTGGAGCATGCTTCATATCCAAGCGCGGGAACAAGGGCCGTAACTATACCGATGCTGTTCTGTACCATCTCCAGGCACCTCTCCCTGTTGGCAGTGATTCCGTCAATACAGCGGTGCCTTAAGGTCATCATCCCGTTTTTCAGCATCTCCATCGATTCCAATATACTCTGCACAATGACAGGCTCCATGACATTAAGCTCAAGCTGTCCCGCTTCGGCAGCAATAGTGACAGTGAGATCATTACCTATTACCTTGAAGGCTACCTGGTTTACAACCTCGGGAATGACGGGATTCACCTTACCCGGCATAATGGACGAGCCCGGTTGCATGGGTGGCAGGTTTATCTCGTTGATGCCTGTACGTGGTCCTGATGACAGCAGTCTCAGGTCATTCGATATCTTGGATAGCTTTACTGCCAGCCTCTTCAGCGCAGATGAATACATCACAAAAGCCCCGGTATCCTGTGTTGCTTCCACCAGGTTCTCGGCGTTCCTGAGATCCAGGCCGGTTATCTCACGCAGGTGGTCAACAACCTTCTCCGCGTAGTCCGGATCAGAATTGATACCTGTCCCAATAGCTGTGGCACCCATGTTTATCTCCAGGAAGAGCTTCACATTCTCCTCCAGCCGCAGCACTTCTTCTTCAAGGGTGGTTCCCCAGGCCGCGAAATTCTGTCCCAGCGTCATGGGCACGGCATCCTGCAGTTGTGTGCGACCCATCTTTAAAATATCACTGAACTCATCCCCCTTCTTATTGAATGATTCAATAAGTTCCTGAAGGGTATTGATGAGTGTAACATTATTATTATACAATGCAATCTTAATGGCTGTAGGGTAGGCATCGTTGGTTGACTGGGAGAGATTAACATGGTTGTTGGGATGACAGAATTCATATTCACCCTTTTTCTTTCCCATGATTTCCAGGGCACGGTTTGCTATCACCTCATTGGCATTCATATTGGTTGATGTCCCCGCTCCTCCCTGTATCATGTCGACCACAAAATGGTACTGGTACTTGCCTTTTTGTATATCGGTGCATGCGGCAATGATTGCCTCCGCAATCCTGTCATCAAGCAGTCCCAGGTCATGGTTGGCTCTTGCCGCTGCTTTTTTTACCATGGCCAGGGCCTCTACCAGGACGGGAAAGAAATTCAGTGTAACACCGCTTATGTTAAAATTCTCAATAGCACGCATGGTCTGTATACCATAGTAAGCCTGGTTGGGCACATTCCTGTAACCCAGCAGGTCGTGCTCCTCCCTAGTTTCACCTGCTTCATACTGTGCTGCCACGTTCACCATGCGGTTATTTGCATGGCGCATCCTGCGGGAAATTACCTGGGCAACATTCGACAATATCTTCAATGCTGAAGCACTGTTCTGAAGGAAATATTCCTTTTTAACCGAGAGCACACGGGTTGTCTCTATGGCCCTGGCACTTGTCGAATGCTTGCTGTCGCTCGACCAGCTTCCCTCACCCAGGAAGTCGCCCCTGTTAAAGAATGAGAGACGTTTTTCCTCACCGTAAATATTATTCTTAAAGAGTTCCACCTCGCCCTCGTAAATCAGGAAGAGATTTTTACGCTCACCGTTTTCTTCAAACAGCAGTTCATTCCTCTGGAAGATGACCTCCTCTATGCTTTCCGACAGTTTCCTGAATTCCTTTTCATCGAGTCCCTGGAAAAGTTCTATCTGCCTGATAAAGCCCTGTATTTCACCTATATTCATGTCGTTGTATTATTTAGATAATCACCCGGCAAAAATAAGAAAGAAAAACCATTCAGGTGGCCTGGTATAGAATTATTAGAGGAATATTATTTCTTTAATTCTCTCGGTTTTTGAACAATACAGGTTGTAGATTGTAATAATAAATAAAGAATTAATGCTGATCATTAAGCAGCTTAATTCTTTCTATATGCTGATAGCCGGCTTCTTTGAATCGAATTCAGATTGTAATAATCAAAAGAAAGGAGGCCTTAAATGGAAAAGTACCTTATTGAAGTACCTCATGAACCCACAAAAACGGCATGTATGTATGCCATAAATATTTTCCTCCGGAGCGGTTCACATTTTCTTGCCCAAGCTGACTGGGGCTGCCTTGATGGTGAGCACAAGGCCTGGTTAATAGTGGAGGCAGAAAACAAAGATGAGATCATACGTATCATACCGTCAGCTTTCAGGTCACAGGCCAAGATTGTGAAACTTCACACATTCACAACAGAGGAGATGGATAGTATCGAGAAAACACACCCGGCATAAGGTTTTTAAGAATTAATCGAAGCTTCCGGGGCCATACCATCCATACACTTCACCAGGGATTCTGCCAGGGATGGATCCTTTTTGAAACTTTGCATATCTTAGTGTAATAAACCCAAAGATTTAGAGAATGAAGATTTTGTTAGTGAAAAGAGCACCCTGGATGGTGGCATTGATGATGATTATGGCCGGGGCAGGCGCCCAGGAGGTTTCTACGGCAATTGAGACCCCGTTCAGCAAAGGGGTAAACCTTACAGGATGGTTCCAGGCCGGGAGTGCAGGGGAAGTGCAATATGATAAATACTCAAAGCAGGATTTTATCAATATAAAAAGCCTTGGTTTCGACCATATACGTCTTCCCATAAACCTGCATTATATGACGGAAGGGGCAAATGGTGACATAACGGAAAAGGCAAATGGTGATATCATGGAAAGGGCACCAGGTGACATTACGGGAGGGGCAAATGATTATCCCCTTGATGCCACCTTCCTGGAGAAGCTCAACCAGGTGGCCGACTGGGCCGAAGAACTGCAGCTGCACCTGATCCTCGATAACCATACTTTCAATCCTTCGGTGGATACCGACCGCGAAGTGGAGGACGTACTTCACAAAGTATGGGCGCAGATGGCAGGGGAATTCGCGGACAGGTCAGGATATATTTATTATGAAATACTTAACGAACCACACGGCATAAAGGACAGGGTATGGAACAGGATACAGGGGAGGGTGATAGAAACAATAAGGGAACACGATAACAGGCATTATATAGTTGTGGGTCCTGCCGGGTGGAACAGTTATAACAACCTGGCAGCCATGCCTGAATATGATGATGATAAGCTTATTTACACCTTTCACTTCTATGATCCCTTCCTCTTCACCCACCAGGGAGCGTCATGGAACACACCTTCCATGGCTGAAATAGAAAATATTCCTTTCCCTTACGATAAAGACAATATGCCTGTAATGCAAAACTCCTTCGCAGGCACCTGGGTCGAAAACCTGTATAATAATTATCCCCGTGACGGTAACGCAGGTAAAATGAAGGAATTGATGGATATCGCCGTACAATTCAGTAAAGAAAGGCAGGTACCTGTCTTCTGCGGTGAATTCGGGGTCTACCAGCGTACAAGCGATGAAGCCGACAGGATAAGGTGGTATGAAGCCCTGGTTGACATCTTCGACCGGGTTAATATGTCATGGACAATGTGGGATTACCACGGAGGCTTCGGACTGTTCAAGGAAGGCAGCAAGGGTTCCTTTGAGCACGACCTTAATATACCCCTGCTGAAAGCCATGAATCTGAACGTGCCCGGGGAATATTGATATTCCCACGGAGGCAGGCACGCGGATTTAATAATCAATCATTTAAGCTTTTTTAAACTTTTCAGGGCTGTTTAATTCCTTCTTTCTTTATCTT
>JBNJHQ010000170.1:0-5756 GCA_051748705.1 Bacteroidota bacterium
AATGTTGAAATACATATTAATGCTTCTGACTGGTACAGGCACAAGCACCACCTTGATCACGGCTTTGACAATGTCATATTGCACGTAGTGGCAAATTATGACACAGAAATCGAAACAGCCTCGGGCCATAAACCCGATACTTTCGTTATAAGCTGGCAGAAAGAGGTTGAGGAAAGATATTTTAGCTATCTGAACAATCCAAAGGTGATAGCCTGTTGTGATGATATAAAAACACTGCCGCTATTCAGCCTGAGCCACTGTATCAGCCGTATGGCCGTAGAACGCCTGGAATATAAAATTGGCAGGATCACAGAAGTTCTGCGGTCCACTAACAACGACTGGGATGAAACACTCTACAGGTTGTTGTCGAGATACTTCGGGCTGAAGGTAAACTCGGAACCTTTCTACCTCCTGTCGTGTAATTTGCCACTGAAGATAATAAGGAAACATGCCGATAACAGGCTGCAGGTTGAATCGCTTCTTTACGGCCAGGCAGGGATGCTTGAACCGGGAGTTTTTAAAAGCGAAATATACGATGAATATTATTCTGCCCTGGTTAAAGAATACATGGTGCTCCGCCGGAAGTACAGCCTTAAACCCATTGATCCCTGGATGTGGAAATACCACAGGCTGCGCCCGGCTAATTTCCCCACAATAAGAATATCCCAGCTTGCCGGGCTCCTGTGTTCAGGCCGGTCATTATTTGCCATGGTCAAAGACAGCAAAAACCTTTCAGGCCTGAAAGGGCTGTTCATGTGTGAGGCATCGTCATACTGGAACAAACATTATATTTTCGGTGCTTATAAGGGAGGAAGGCCAAAGAAGGCGGGAGCAACATTCATAAACCTCCTGCTTATAAATACCGTTATTCCCTTATTGTTCCTCTATGGCAAAGAAACAGGCAATGAGGAATATACTGCGAGGGCCACGGACCTGCTCGACAGTATTGAACCCGAAGAAAACCGGGTAACAAGGGAATGGGCTGCGGCGGGTGTCACTGCTTCTTCTGCCCTTGAATCACAGGGTCTTATACACCTTCGTGAGACTTATTGCAAAAATAGGCTATGCCTTGATTGCCAATATGGAAGTAAATTAATAAGTTTGGGAAAGAATATTGGTTCAGATGATAACTACTTACTTGAAGAGCCAGGGAAAAAACAATGGTTTGAATGACAAAATCCTACTTTGAGTCCAAGTCAGCACCTATGATAAGGTCAGCTGTAACAGGCTTATTGCTGGTTTTTCTTATCCTGATCATAGGAATGGTGGGGTATATGATAATAGAAGGACTTTCTATCCTTGATTCCTTGTACATGACAGTAATAACCATTACCACGGTTGGCTTCAGGGAGGTAGTCGATTTTAATGACTCGGGTAAGTTGTTCACAATCTTTCTTATAATAGGAAGTTTTGGTATTTTAGGTTATGTGCTTACAATGCTTACACGCTACGTGGTGGATGGCGTTTTTACTCATTATTATAAAGACAATAAGGTGAAAAAAAAGATTAACAGGCTTAAAGGTCATATTATAATATGCGGCTTTGGGCGGAACGGAAAGCAGGCAGCTTCAGACCTGGCGGATCATGAAAAGGAATTCCTTGTTATTGAAAGTGACCCCACTGTTGTGGAATACCTGCGAAGGTCAACAGAATATCTTTATATTGAAGGAGATGCAACCCATGAAGATATTCTTGAGCTTGCCAATGTAGAAAATGCCAGAGCACTGATCACTACCCTGCCGGTTGATGCCGATAACCTGTTTGTTGTACTGACTGCAAGGCAGATGAACCCTGACATGCTTATAATCAGCAGGGCTTCAGATGATAATTCTGATGTAAAACTCAAAAGAGCGGGTGCCTCAAATGTAATTATGCCCGACAAAATAGGAGGAACAAGAATGGCCAGGCTTGTAGTTGATCCTGATGTTGTTGAATTTATCGAAACGATAATAATGCAGCCAAGGGGAGTCAAGATTGTGGAACTTTCATGCAAGGGGATGGCGGAATGCTTTTCCGGCAAGACAATAAAAGATCTGGACATACACAAACGCACAGGTGCAAATATTATCGGACTCAAGAATGAATCAAAACAATA
Organism: Bacteroidota bacterium; assembly: GCA_051748705.1. GTDB lineage: Bacteria > Bacteroidota > Bacteroidia > Bacteroidales > VadinHA17 > UBA9300. The sequence continues at coordinate 2,096 of JBNJHQ010000170.1, forward strand.
TATCGTTAATCCACCCGCAAATACGATTTTATCACCCGATTATCAGCTTTTTGTCCTCGGGACAACCGAGGATATATCCAACCTGAGCGAACTTATCCGGAAGGGTGTCTGAAGTTGCAATTAACAGGTTTTTTACATCTTTTTGACGAAAGTTCGAAAATATTTGATAAATATTCGAAAAAAACTCAAAATTTACGCAACCCACGGCACGATTTATGCGTCTTATCTATAGAAGAACGTATAGTAAATTTTCCATCTTCTTCGTTGGTTACTAACATTTTTGGAACAGACTGTACAAATTTATATTATGTCATTTTCTTTTTTTGAATTATGTTTGATTTTATTGATAAAAATATTATATCTTTGCGTTCCAAATTCAGGCAGGTAATCCTGAACTTTAACAATATTTATTTAACAGATATGTACTTAACAACAGATAAGAAGAAGGAAATATTTAATCAGTACGGCGAATCCGAAATGAATACCGGCAGTGCGGAGGGACAGATCGCCTTATTCTCATACCGTATAAGCCATCTTACTGAACACCTCAAGAAGAATAAAAAGGATTATAACACCCAGCGAGCTCTGGTTAAACTTGTAGGCAAACGCCGAAGGTTATTGGACTACCTGAAAGGAAAGGATATCGAACGATATCGCGAAATCATTAAAGCATTGAAGCTGCGTAAATAAGCAATAAAGAAAAAAGGCAATTTCAGATTGCCTTTTTTTATTTTATTTGCGTAATTTCGTCACCTTAATTAAGGAAAAATAAAAGATGTACAAACTAATTGAAAAAACCATTGACCTCGGTGATGGAAGGTCAATAACACTTGAAACAGGCAAGATGGCCCGGCAGGCCGATGGGGCTGTTTTATTGAAATCGGGAAACACCATGTTGCTTGCTACTGTTGTTTCCGCAAAGGAGGCAAGGGAAGATGTTGACTTTATGCCTCTGTCAGTTGATTATAAAGAAAAATATGCTTCCCTGGGAAGGTTCCCGGGTGGATTTTTGAAAAGGGAGGCCAGGCCTTCAGATTACGAGGTACTTATCTGCAGGCTTATTGACCGGGCTTTAAGGCCCCTGTTCCCTGAAGATTACCATGCTGAAACTTTCGTTACCATTGACCTGGTATCTGCAGATCCTGAAGTGATGCCGGATGCCCTGGCAGGGCTGGCAGCCTCAGCTGCCCTTGCCGTATCGGATATCCCTTTCGCAGGACCAATTTCTGAAGTGAGGGTGGCACGTATAGATAATGAATTTATCATTAACCCAACAGTCAGTCAGATTAAGAATGCCGACCTGGATATTATTGTTGGTGCAACTTACGATAATGTAATGATGGTTGAGGGAGAGATGAAGGAAGTGACCGAGGATGTAATGCTCGAAGCCATAAAGGTTGCCCATGAGGAAATTAAGAAACACTGTAAAGCACAGATGGAGCTGGCAGAAGAAGTGGGTTCCACGAAGAAACGGGAATATTCTCATGAGGAAAATGATGAAGACCTGAAGAAGAAAGTATGGGATGAAACCTATGACAAACTATATAAAGCAGTTTCAAAAAAGATAGCCGATAAGCACCTCAGAACAGAGGAAACAGAGAAGATCAGGGAAGAATTCATGTCGCAGTTCAGCGAAGAGGACGAGGTGAATGAGCCGCTGGTTAAAAAGTATTTTCGCGATGTACACAAGGAAGCTGCAAGGAAGCTGGTGCTCGACAAGAAAGTAAGGCTTGACGGAAGGAAAACCGATGAAATAAGACCAATCTGGTGCGAGGTGGAACCGCTGCCTGCCGCTCATGGCTCGGCTATTTTTACCAGGGGAGAGACACAGGCTCTGACTACAGTAACACTTGGCACAAAGCTGGATGAGAAAATGATTGATGAAGTACTCTTCCAGGGAAAGGAGAAATTTGTCCTCCATTATAATTTCCCGCCTTTCTCAACAGGTGACGCAAGACCGTCAAGGGGAACAAGCAGGCGCGAGATCGGTCACGGCAAACTTGCACACAGGGCTCTTAAAAATATGATGCCCGACGATGATGAAAATCCCTATGCAATCAGGGTAGTATCTGATATACTCGAATCAAACGGATCATCATCTATGGCCACCGTATGTGCCGGGACGCTTGCCCTGATGGATGCAGGTATTAAAATACGCAAACCGGTTTCCGGAATAGCAATGGGACTAATTACCGACAATGACAGTGGCAAGTATGCAGTGCTTAGTGATATCCTGGGTGATGAAGACCACCTGGGAGATATGGATTTCAAGGTTACGGGTACCAGGGATGGTATAACCGCAACGCAGATGGATATAAAGGTGGACGGACTTTCATACGATATACTTGCCGAGGCACTTGAGCAGGCCCGTAAGGGAAGACTCCATATACTGGATGCCATGGTGGAAGTGCTGGCAGAACCAAGACCCGACCTTAAGCCACATGCACCGAGAATAGAAAAAATAATTGTGCCCAAGGATATGATAGGTGCAATTATCGGACCTGGTGGAAAAGTGATACAGGAAATACAGAGGGAAACTGAAACCACTATTGTTGTTGAAGAAATAAACAGTATGGGTGTTGTGGATATCTTCGGAGAGAACCTCGAAGGTATTACCAAAGCACTTAATTGGATAAACAGGATAATTGAAGTACCTGAGATAGGTAAAACATACCATGGGAAAGTAGTATCCGTTGTAAGTTTCGGCGCCTTTGTGGAAATACTGCCAGGAAAGGAAGGACTGCTGCATATCTCTGAGATAGAGTGGCATAAGATAGATACCGTTGAAGATGTCCTTAAAGAAGGCAACGAGGTGGAAGTCAAAGTACTGGATATTGATCAGAAGACGGGTAAACTCAAACTCTCACGCAAAGCATTGTTGCCGAAGCCCGAGGGTTACCAGGAAAGTGCACACCAGTCGGGTGGAGGCAGAAGGCACGACGGTGACCGTCGTCACGACCGCGGTGACCGGCGCCAGGACCGCAAACCGGGAGGCGACAGGCGGGACAGAAGATAAAATTGCTTTTATCTTTTATCTTTTATCTTTTCACCTGTGAAGAATAACTATCGGTACATAGTCATCGAAGGAAATATCGGGGCCGGGAAAACAAGCCTCGCAAAAAGGATAGCCGGGACTTACGGTGCCCGGCTGATTCTGGAAAAATTTGCCGATAATCCCTTCCTTCCGAAATTCTACAGGGAGCCTGTAAGGTATGCTTTCCCTCTGGAACTTTCCTTCCTGGCTGAAAGATATTCTCAACTGAAGAAGGAGACAGGACAGTCTGATATGTTCAGCCCTTTTACAGTGGCCGATTTTTATTTTATGAAGTCAATTGTTTTTGCAGCGGCCACCCTTGATGAAGATGAGTATAAACTATACCGCCAGCTTTTCCACATAATTTACCAGTCGCTTCCCAAACCAGACCTGTATATCTACCTGCATGTTGACACAGAAGGCTTACTGAGAAATATTAAAAAAAGGGGAAGGGACTATGAATCAACAATTGATGAGGATTACCTGCTGAAAATTCAGGACAGTTACTTTAAGTGGTTCAGGCAAAACCCGGATCATACTTACCTTGTAATTGATATCAACAATATCGACTTTGTCAATAATGAGAAGGATTATACTAAAATTCTTGATTTAATTTTTGGGAAAAGC
>JBNJHQ010000171.1:0-5741 GCA_051748705.1 Bacteroidota bacterium
AAATGCCCTGTCATCACTCACTGTGATCACGGGTTTGTCATTGTCCGGTTCATTTATGGACAGAACTGTCTTTGAGGGAGGGTATCCCCGGATATATGCATTGTAGCTATCTTCCGGAGCTTTATAATATTCTGAAACACCCCACCCTGTGTTATCTGTCGATATCCATGCAACTGTATCGGTGGAATTACTCAGTACAAATCCTTCTGCACTCATTGGCCTGCCCTGTGCATCTGATGTAAAGATACTGCATTCTTCCGTTTGTGTAAGCGTGCTGCCCGGGCCATAAGGTTTAATAATAATACATATACTGTCACTTTCAAATCTGTACTTCTTATCCCCTAGGTCAGAGGGCTGCACTACCCTGAAGCTTAACCAGGAAAAATCAGATTCCGGGAAATTACGCATCCAGTTTGTATAAGATCTCAAATGGTACCAGCCGGTAGGCAGACCGTCAGGTAACTTAATACCGGAAGTGAGCCGGGATAATGATAATACATAGTTGTTCTGAAATATTAGCTCACCCTCATTATTTATTAGTTCCACCCTCAGATTATTGCTGAGTGTTGAGGGATTATATGTGTCAGTTTCAAGGACTGCTGCCTTAAAATGAATTTCCTCACCTGCAACATAAATATCGGAGGTGCTTTGCAGCCAAACAGTTTCCCTGAACAGGGGCAACTGTGAAAAAGTAGGAACTGTTGTAAGCATTAACAATACCGGCAACAATTTTTTTATAAATATACCTTTTTTATTTTTCATTATATATCTAAACTATTCCCAATAGACCGGTCTGTCAGTTGTTCCTCCTCTGGACCGGCAATCAAAACACTCTGTGTCAGCAGTAAAAAAAACTCCCGGCTCTTCTTCATAAAGGTAGGTCCCGACAGGCAATTTACTCCATGGCAGGGTCTCTGATCCAACCTGTTCCTGTTCACAAACCAGTCTTAATATTTCAAATTCTGTTGGCCGGAGAAAGAATTCCCTTCCCTCTGATACACCTGCCACTTCAAGTATACCGGTTACATTAAGCGATGGATTGGTTGTACATCTTATGTTGCCCTCAAGCCTGAACGGTTGGGATTCATACAATCCCCCCATCTGGTTGGTCAGCTTGTCCAGGTCGCTCCAGAACTCATAAGCCTGTCTGCTTATTGTTAACTGCCTTGCGTGAAGGCTGTACTTTAAGCAGAGGTCATCTCCATATTGATCGACAAAATTAAGTGGCTCGTTAACAACAGCATTCTCAATTAATCCTTCTGTTCCTGATATAAAAATACCGCTGATATCAATGCTTTTCCAGCAATATATGACATCTCTGTTTGTATGCAGTACCGGATCATAACCATCATATATATGGCTTGACCTGTGAGGCACATCGTACATAAATGTTGCATCAAGTATCCACCTGTAATATGAAGGCGACGGACTATCATTTTGAGTACTTATAAAAAACTGCAACCCATCAACAAGGTCTCCTGTTTCGGATATTTTCTGCTTTGTGGGTACTGCATTTATACTGTCAATGGAGGGAGAGTAAAGAAGTTTTTCAAAATTCGATTCATAGGTGTTCTCACCATGATAAAGAATGAGTTTATAGGATTTACCTGTTTCACCGGTAAAATATTCGTCAACAGGTATATATTCTCCGCTGAGTGACTCATAAAAGGGGTATTCAGAGCCATCGTCACATATAATATATACATCGGCGCCTGATACCGGCCGGCGGTCACCTGAATTCTGGTCGCCGCCTATGGGTGTGGTTCTTGAGATGGAAACACCCGGAGGCAGCTGATCATCATTGGTAACCCTGGCCTCTATGAATAACATATCATCATAGCTGGTTGTCTCCGGTATGAAAGATTCAACACAGGATACGGAAATCAGCGACAAACAGAAAAGAAGGCTACTCAACCGCATAATTTCCTAGTTTAATATTATAACTGACAGTGAATATTGGTACTCCATATATTGATTGCTTAAAGCCCTTAATTTGTCCATTATCATTTTTAAAATACATTGAATAAACATTCTTTCTGCCGGTCAGGTTATAGATGGAGAACATCCATGAGCCATGGGCAAATTTCTTTTTTAGCAGGTTACCCTCGATATTCAATGAAAGGTCTATCCTGAAATAATCCGGTAACCTGTATTCATTCCTCTGTGAGTAATTGACCACCTGTAAATCCTCAACATAAAAAACACCTGTCGGGTAAGTTATTGGCCTGCCTGTGCTGTAAACAACATTTGACGAAAGGTTGAGGCGACGAGAAACTTTAATATTGCCTACGAAGTTGAATGCATGAGGTTTGTCATAATTAGCCGGGTACACTCTTCCCTTATTGATCTTTTCCCATGGTTCCCTGCCGTTCACGGTTATTAATGACCTGGAATATGTGTAGCTGATCCAACCCGCAAACCGGCCTGCATTTCTTTTGATCATAAATTCGGCTCCGTATGAATCCTGATTGCCCTGCAGGACCAGTGTTTCAAAATGCGAGCTTGAAGTAAGGTCTGCTCCGTCTTTATATTCGATAACATCCCGTCCTGCTTTATAGTATATTTCAGCTGATGTTTCAAGGGCAGCCTTATTAATATTCTTATATAAGCCAAAGCTTAACTGGTCAGATACAGGGGGACTGATATGTTGATCGGCAATTTTCCACCTGTCTGTCGGTGCTACTGAAACAGTATTTGTCAGCATAAACAAGTATTGCCTCATCCTGTTATAGCTGAACTTAAGTGAAAGATCAGGCTTTATCTCGTAATTAAATGATAACCTGTACTCCGGTCCTGAATAATGCCTGATTGACTTACCATTGTCATAATTTATTGTGTCACTTATGTTTTCTAATTCCATGGGCATATTTTCCCGGTACAGGTAAACCGTCTTTGGTCCGAGATAATTGAAAAGGCTATATCTGATTCCACCATAGAGAGTCAGCTTATCAGTAACTGAGAACTCGTCAAAGGCATATAAAGCATATTCAACAGCATTCTCTTTACCAAAATCATTTACAGCGAATAAGGATTCCCTTCCTGAAGGTCTGTAAACACCCTGGTCAAGGTTATGAAGTATGGCATCCATGCCGTAACCGACTCTATGCTTCAGGGCAGGGAAGCCCGAAATACTGACTTTCAGTTGCTGCGACCTGATTTCAAATTCATGCTCATAGGCTTTTGAGGGTTGCTCGTTATTAGCATGGTAATTTGTGTAGTCACTTAAAACAGCAGAAGCTTTCATTGCCCAGCGGTTGTTGAGCTTCCTGTTATAGATAAGGGATGCTCCCATGTTTTTATATTCAAAACTGTTTGTGCCGGCCAGTGTAAACCTGTCTTTACTGTAGTAAGTAAAAAACTGCCATGATGCCCGGTCGCCACTCAGTGAGTGCAGACCTGCCATTATATCATGGAATGAGGCATCACTGTTGCTGATATCATGATCTTCAATACGCTTCAGTATCCAGTCAGAATATGTTGACCGTGCGGCCAGTATTACAGAGCTTTTATCCTTAACAACTGGTGTTTCCATCATAATACTGCCCGTTATGGGACTGAGAGCGGCCCTTGCACCAAACTCCTTCTTATTTCCTTTTCTGGTTGATATTTCAAAAACTGAGGCAAGCCTTCCACCGTATTCAACCGGAAAATTGCTTTTGTACAGGTTAAAGTCGCGTATCATATCCGGATTAAAAGCAGAAAAGAAACCGAAAAGATGCCCGGTATTAAGTACGGGAATATCATTCAGCAGGAAGAGGTTATTGTCGGAAGATGATCCCCTTACATTAAAACCGGAGGAACCTTCACCGGTAGTCTGCACGCCGGGCATCATATTGGCTACCTTTAGTATGTCCCTTTCACCCATAACAGCCGGTATACTTTTTAGCTCCTTCATTTCTATTCTCTGGAAACCCATTTGCATGCCCTGTACGTTATCATGCTTGCCGGAGCGGACTATCACCTCCTGGATATCGATAAGGCTTTCAGTCAATTCAATGTTCAGCCGGCCTGAGCTCCTCATTTCAACAAGGAATGCTTTCTCTGTCATTCCCATACATGATACGCCAAGGGTAAAGCTGCTACCTGTTTCAACGCTCAGACTATATTCGCCGTCCTGATTGCTGATCACACCTTTATTAGTCCCTTCAATAACCAGGGTAGCCCCGGTTACCGGTTCGCCAGTGCTTTCTGACAACACCCTTCCTGACAGGACACTGACGGTTGAAAGATTACTTCCGTTTGACTTGCCCACTACTGCTTTTGTGACAGTATTATCATAGGAAAATGAACCAAAATACTCTTCTGCTATTATTTCTGTATCTGTAGTATGCTTTGATCCTTCCGAATCACTTACTGACAGACTGTCCTTTTTAACTATTGTCGTACCCGTAATAAAAAACTGGTTTTGTCCGCGCCTGATAAACCCTATCCCGGCAGGTTCCAGTACTTTCTTAAGGACGCTGTCAACATTGAAAGTGTCAGGCGAGGTGTTCACCCTTATATCTTTTACCCATTCCGGTTTATAATACAGGTATACATTATGTTTTGTCCTCAATTCACTGGCAAATGTTTCGAAATCACCCCCCCCTGCCTGACCAGACAAAGACTGACCCATCCATAGGACGCAAAGAAGTGACAGGCAGAACTTTCTCATTGATTCTTATTTAGTAGCGTGTTGCAGTATTCTGTGAGTCTGCCTAAATTTTCAGGTCTCTTTTTGATAAGTGCCAGGTTTTCCTGCCGGATAAATTCCTTAAGATCGTCTTTAAGATGGGGAAAAAGTCTGAACAGCGTTCTTCTGCTATTGAATTTGAAGAGCTCATTATTGTACAGAAGATAAGGATTTTCGTCTGTTTTATAACTAAAATCCACAGCCCCGGCATCGACCTGAAGCTCCTTCTTTTTCAGTATCAGATATGACAGGGTATCCTCAACCACGGATTCAGCAAACCAGCGTCCGGGACTGTCTTTTTCACGGGGGAAGGGGATAAAGTTTCGTCCATCAATACCGAAGCGCTTTGTTTTTTCAAGGTTAAGGCAGAGGAGTATCTCAGAATTACTGATGCTGATAGTATTCAGCACGAGTTTGTTTTCAAGTATATCATATTTTAACAGCAGGCCGTCAAAGACGAGGCTGTCGATGATCACATATCCCGTTTTCCAGTTTTCATCCAGATAATATGGGTTGCCTGTAACCGAACCCTGCCTGGCACCGAGGTACAGTTTGCCACTTACAAGCCTGGAATCAGGACCACTGGCGTTTTCAAAGATACTGCGAATCTGAGAGGAAGAGATTGTCCCTCCCTTCGCCTGTGGGAAAAGCTGGCTGAAACCTAAGGTAAACAGCAACATGGTTAATAAGAAACAATTACGGTTCCTTTTCATTATCAATACTAATTCGGTATGATCAACATTATCCTTTTCAGGGGCAAATGGCATGTAAATTAAGCCTTTTTTTTATTCACTTTCGACGTTTTATGGATTTTTAACTTTTTTTGAGATTGTTTAAAATTCTTAAAAAGTTTATTATTTTTGCAGCACCTGATAAGGTATGATTGACCCGTGGTGTAACTGGCAACACATCTGATTTTGGTTCAGAAGAGTCCAGGTTCGAGCCCTGGCGGGTCAACCAGAAAACAGAACTAAAGCCCTGATATAAATACATATCGGGGCTTTATTCTTAATGGAAGATGAAACTATGCTGAAACTTTTACCGAGAAATAATTGAACCATCTGAGAAC
>JBNJHQ010000172.1:0-5711 GCA_051748705.1 Bacteroidota bacterium
GAATCAACAAAACCCTTCCTGTATTTTTCCGGGAGGGGTTTGCCCTCTTTCAGCAGGCGGTGCTTTTCTTTCTGGAAGTTCCATTGTTGCTGGTCGGCTATAGTCTCCGTTACCATGAACATGACTGCAATTAATGTTATCAGGTAATCGACCCATGACAGGGGTCTTGCTCCGAGACTTTTAAGGGCGGGCAGGGTGATCAGCAGGATCAGTCCCATCTGGTAAAAAGATATGAAAAGCAGGTTAAACAGTGTCCATTTCCACTGGGCTGCAAATTCGGGTTTCTTCCTCAGGACGGGCCACCTGTAATCCTGTTCACCGGTCCATATCTTCAGTGAATACCCGCCTCTCCTGGCAAAATTATAAGTGAGTCTGATGCCCCAGATACTTACAACCACGGCCATCAGTACCAGCCTGGGTTCATAACCTGAGCGTATGCAAATTATCCACGCATATATCACCGGCATTATGCTCCACAGCTTATCCACCTGTGAGTAGTTGGCTGTAATTGTACTGGTAATGAAACAGAGGGCTGCCGCTATTATATAGATCCACAGAAGATCAGTCAGTATTGCCTGCTGCTCCGGGTTTAATGGTGTATCAATCCAGAAAGCCAGGAATGGAATAATTATTATTGTTACTATAAGCAATAATGCAGTTTTCCACATGACGCCCAATGTTTATTATTAATAACAGTTCGATTCAAAACTCAATATTATTTGAGTCGGTTCAATTCGAAAACCTCCGGTTTTAAATATAATCAATTTGATGTAAAAATTAGTTCTGCTTACCGCCTTTATAAGCCTGCCCTTTTTCCCTTTCAGTATGTCATTGCTTCAAAACTGTCAATAATCAGTTCAGCTTCTTTCTGATCCGCCAGGGGAGTACCCCTGAAAAGCCACAGGTTGATCATCACTTTTGTCCTGTCAGGTGAAGGTTTCGTATACCCTTCGAAGACCCATTTTTCAATTATATCTCTTTTTATCCCTGTATCTCCATGTCCCCGGTGACTTGAGAAGACAATACTGTCCTGTCTCCAGTCAATTACATGAGTTGATCTTCTGCCTGCTTCAGCAAGGCTGAAACGGTGGACATTATCTTCATTGTCAGATGGCTGGACAACGTATTGTCCTGCCACTGCTCCCTCATCACCCCACCTTGCGAATTCAATATCAACTTCATTCAGGTCATCGCGGTAGAGGAAAAGCCCGGCCACAATATTTCTATCCAGCTTATCAGCATCGGTCGATATCCTGAAGGTGTATTGCCCGTACGACTTCGCACCCCTGAGAATGACCCCGGCACATTCCCACCGTCCGTTATTATTAGTGATCCTCAGGTGCAGCCTGCCCCTGTAATCAACCCATACATTATCCGGGGAGTTGGAAAAATAATTAGGTCCCGGTTGTCTTGCCCGGTCACCCGTTCTGCTCACTATCCATTCGTAGCCGGAAAAATTGATAATGCGCGGACCCTGGCCCTGCTTACCGGGACCAGGTAATTCACTGCCTGTGTTGAAACCCATTAGGAGGGCGAATAAAACGAATATATTCACTCTGAAAAGACCGATCATAAAATAATACTTCTTTTTCGTAGCAGGGTAGAAGTGTATTTCACTACCTCTGATTTACCTGTGTAAATATTGCATATCCAGTGAACGTTCACCGTTGACGAATATTGCAACAAATGCCTGGTCATAGCCCTCTTCATTAAGTAATTTTCTAACCCTGACCGCATCATCGAGGTTTGTGAATTCTCCAAGCGTAATACGCCAAGCCCCTTTATAGAAATATTCAGAAGTTTGGTAACTGACACCGTCCAGTACAATGGTCTTGGGATTTACGGATCTCATACTGGACAGGAATTGTATTTTGTAAACAACTTCTTCGGTGCTTTGATGTTCTTTTTTAACTTGCTCTGCTTGCCGGGCTTCTGCCTGCCTTCTTTCTTCTTCAGCTATCAGTTCTGCCCTAAGTTGTTCTTGCCTGAGACTGTCAGCAACTCTTTGTTCCTCGGCCTTTCTTTGTTCTTCAGCCAGCCTCTCTGCTTCGCGCTGTTCAGCAGCCCTTCTTTCAGCCCTGGTTTGTTCCTCCCTGAGACTGTCAGCAACTCTTTGTTCCTCGGCCTTTCTTTGCTGTTCAGCCAGCCTCTCTGCTTCGCGCTGTTCAGCAGCCCTTCTTTCAGCCCTTGTTTGTTCCGCCCTGAGACTGTCAGCAACTCTTTTTTCATCAGCCTTCCTTTGCTGTTCAGCCAGCCTCTCTGCCTCACGCTGTTGTGCCGCCAGTCTTTCGGCCCTGGTTTGTTCCGCCCTGAGGCTGTCAGCAACTCTTTTTTCATCAGCCTTCCTTTGCTGTTCAGCCAGCCTCTCTGCCTCACGCTGTTGAGCCGCCAGTCTTTCAGCCCTCATCTCTTCTGTCCTGAGGCTATCAGCAATTCTCTGTGCATCTGTGAAGCGTTCTTCTTCGAGTTTTCTCTCAGCTTTATGCATTGCCAGGAGCGGTGATTCAAGGGCGTAATTCCTCAATACATCTACGAGCTTATAAGAATTGTTATTGTATTTATTACTTAGCTCTACCTTATATAATTCCCTTTTTATTTTTTTATTCAGAATCCCTGCCCTTGTAATCATGGTATAGAAACCCAGCTTTTTACCTTCACGAGTTGTTTTGAAAGCTACTTCGTCGTTGGATGTATTGATTTGATCGTAGAGGTTTACAGGATCATCCCAGCCATTGCCGTTAAAACTGGATAAAAAAACATCAAATCCTCCCAGGCCCGGAAGACCGTCGGAGGAATAGTAAAGATTATTATTTATGTCAAGGTATGCATAGAGTTCAGCACCCGTACTATTGAACTTCATACCCATATTTTCGGGCTCTGTCCATGCATTATTTTCATATCTGCTTATATACAGATCAAGATCTCCGGTACTTCCGGGCATATCCGAAGAAAAGATCATAATATTACCTTCACGGGATATTGTGGGATTAATATAGTTATAATTGTCTTTGCAAAAACTCAAAGTTTCATCATTGATTTCCCATAATTCCATTCCACCGTCTGCATTATACCTTGCCCTGTAGATTTTCACTTTACCATCTCTTTCAGAAAGTTTTGAGTAGTAAAACCTGGTATGGTCATCTGTAATAGTAATGCTCTCTGCGGGAACAGCAATTTGCCTGCTGAGATTAAAAATTACCGGTTCGCCCAGCACTGAATCATTGACAGGGGCAAATACTAATTCCATATCGCCGAATGATATATGTTCTGAAATCATTTTTCTGTCTCTTTTTGAAAGAGACAGATACAGGATGCCATTACCGTAGACATGGATTCCTGAAGAAGGTGTTAATATATCAAGCTCCCATTTGGTTATATTCAGAAATGGATTGGCACTGCCGGTGTCCGGATCAAGGTAAATAGCAATATCAGAACATGTTACTGTATTAAGATATATTTTGGCCGGCATTCCCTTCGACAGAATGCCGGGATATATTATTAAGATCAGAACTATTGTTATCACCTTTTTCATTCCTGATGCTTTTTTACCAGTGAAAACGTTTATGTGGCCTTGCTTTATTGTAAGAAAGATTTATTCCTGCTGACAGCTCAACTGAGGGTGCCTTTTTGTAGTATGGTAATTTTTTTGATACAGCCAGGAATGCCCCTATATAAAAACCGGGGTAATTATACCTGAAGAATACTGATTTTTTATCCCTGTCGTATAAATAAGTGCCAAAACAGAAATTTTCAACATAAATTTTCAACATGGGATATATATGGTTTATTGCATCGTCTAAAGTACTGTCAGAGAGGCTGATAATAACAGATGGTTCAATCAGCAGGTTCATGGGTTTGTAAAGGATTAATTTATAGCCGGCCATGAAGTGGTAATGTCTTGTTTCATGATTATAGGCAAGACTGTCATGCTTTGGCAGGCCTTCAATTATCCCTGTTAATGAAAGTCCCATATACAGTGTGGGACTGTAATAGTATATTCCAAAATCAATATTCGGGTCATATGTTGTTTCACGAATTGTACTGTCAGGAACTTCAATATCTGGTACGCTTGTAAGAGTATTTCTCGAACCCTTCAGAGACAGACCTACAGATATAAAGGATGTTGAGCTTTCATTTAACGCAAAATGGTAAGAGCCTGTTGCTTTAAATCCTTTTGATTCAATGCTGTCCGTTGACCTTTGAAATAGCTGGTACCCTATGCCTGGGTTTATGTAAGAGAAGTGGTCGGGGACATTCAGATATCCTTCTACTTTCTTTGTTAATCTTGTATGCCCGCTAAGGGTGATAGCTTCAAAATTATCTCCTTTTGCATAAAAGAAGCTGATAGGGTGATAATCCTTGGAGCCTGAAATCGCAGGATTATACCATAGCGGGTTATAGGTCCATGTCCCTTCAGGATTCAAGAGGTAATCCTGGCCGAAAAGGTTCATAGGGGCAATAATTAGAATAATATAGAATACTTTCCTGATCACTTCCAAACGGACCATACTTTAATATATTAAAAGAAAAGCGGGGTGACAAGTTATGAAAAATTAGCTTACCTGATAATCTAAAATACAAAATAGCCTTATTAATATAAAAATTTATCCGGCACCCTATGAAATAATCATATTTTAAAGTAAAACCAGCTGTTTTTGGCGAATGATATTATGGCTTGTTTAAGGTATAAAACCATTCATGTATAAAATCCCTCTGTTAGTCAAATTAATTTTAATACTGCTTTTCCTTTGCATACATTTGATATGGTTTAAAAATATGCTGAGCCTGTAAGAAATCCCCTTTTCAGGATGATTACGACCTCGAACTTAGAAATAAATTCAAGGGCCATTCTTACGCGCCGGCATAAAGGAAACGCCCTGAAAACCGAGCCTCGTTAGGCATTTTAAGAATGTGACTGACGGGGCGAAAGCATGCCTGGAACTAATAATTTCGTGAACATAAATTCTTCTCTTTTAAAGTATTCCTGTGAGCCACTCGTTACAGTTTTCAATTCTGTAGATGAGTTAATGGATTCGGAATACTTATTTAATATAATGCCAGATATTAGCACCGGCGCCCGGTCAATGACCTCTGGTGCAGGCTCAGCAATCCTTTACCCAGATTCACATGATCCAGATGCAATTATTACGGCTGATTGCTTTGGTCACAGGGGATTTTCCCTGGTTAAAGACAAAAGCAAATGTTTGATGATTGCTGCTAAAGAAGATTACATCTTCGGGGTGCCGGCTGCTAATTCTGGTTTTTAAAAATGAAACAAATAAGCGAAAATACAACCCTGGAAATTGCTCATTTGAGAGTAAAGTTAAACCTCAAAAAATTCAAGTTATGAGGTATTTAAGATTCTTATTGATACCATTTTTATTTTGCCTGGTTACAAATACAGTTTTTGCTCAAACAGCTGAAGCTGGTGCCGATCAGGAGATATGCGGTTCTCTTAGTACCACACTGGCAGCTGATGATCCTGATCCCTACTCCGGAGTATGGTCAGTGATTAATGGACCTGGAACCATTGGCTTTGATGATAATACAAAATTTAATGCAGTTATTACTGCGGACACATATGGTGAGTATACACTTCAATGGACTGTTGATGGACCGGTCTCTGATGAGGTCATAATAAATTTTTATGCCCTGCCTACTGTATCCATCACAGGCTCGACCTCAATATGTGTTGGCAGTACTACGACCTT
>JBNJHQ010000173.1:0-5669 GCA_051748705.1 Bacteroidota bacterium
CAGGATCCCCTGTACAGTGCCACTATAAGAGCAGACATCGAAGGGGTAAAAAAGGCTTTGGCCGATGGTGCCGACATTAACAGGCAAACCGAAAATGGATATACATCCTTGATGTGGGCCTGTACATATAGTTCAAAACCTGAATATGCAGAAGTAGCAAAATATCTTATCGCTGAAGGTGCGGATATGAATATTCGTGCCAAGGACGGGACTACAGCAATTCTTGACGCAGCTGAAAATTCAGAAGAAATTACAAAAATGCTGCTGGAAAAAGGTGCTGATTTAAAAGCACTGAGAGATGACGGGAGAGGAATATTTACAAGTGTTATTTTTGGTATTCTTATGGGAAGCGTCGACCTTGAATTTGCAGAATTTATTCTCTCGAAAGGAGCGGATGTAAATGAAGCTGCCACCTCGGGTGATGTAGAAGGCTGGGCAGGCATCCATTATGCCGTAAGCAACGGTAATAAGGAACTTGTCAGGTTTCTGGTGGAGAAGGGTGCAGATGTTAATGCAAAAACTAAAGAGGGATTGACTCCCCTGTCTCTTGCAGAATCGAATGAGTATTCAGGCATAGTAGAAATACTGAAAAAGGCCGGGGCAGAATGAGATAATACCTGGAAAAACAACCGGTAACATTAATATCATGAGAATAGGTAGCAGACAAACAAGAAAACCAGGGAAAGCAAATCCTGTAGTACTGGGATTATTGTTCATAATAATAGGTGGCTTTGTATTTTTCATGTGGGGGCTGCCCCCCATGCAGTATGCCAGTACTTCAAAAAACTGGCCCTCGGTGGAGGGAAAGATCACACGCTCTGAAGTAGAAACTTACAGGAAAGATGGTAAAACACAATATCTGCCTGACATAGCCTACACCTATACTGTTGAAGGGAAGGCATATACATCTTCAAAGGTAACAGTGGGAGATCCTCCCTATACTTCGAATATATCACCTGCAAAACGACTGCAGGCCGAATACCCTGTTGGTGAATATGTAACAGTATATTACGACCCTGAAGTGCACTCCTCATCAGCTCTTAAACCGGGTATCCGGAGAAATGATATAATGCTGGCCGTGATAACCGGGGCTTTTCCCTTTTTCGGAATATTCATCTTCGGCAGCGGACTCAAATCTAAAAGTCATAATAAAAATGCAGAAGTAAGTAACCAGAAAACTGTTTGAAAAAATGAAAATACCAGTCTCAGTCCTGTTAATATTTTTTTCTGTTACCCTTTGTGGTCAGGAAACAATCACTCTGGGCCAGGACATTATGGGAACATTCACATCGGGTGATACAGAGTGTTACGAGCTGACAATTGAAGAGGCCGGTGAATATGTACTGACATATAACCTATGGGATGCAACAATGAGTGTTATGAATCCTGATCAGCAGCAAATCTTCAATGATTACATGACAATTTTTGAACCTTCCCCCAGATCACAGGAGCTCACATTAAACATGGTGGGAACATATCAGATATGCTTCCACCGTGGTGCAGGGGAAACAGCAATGTATCAGTGCAGGATAGCAAAAAAGACTACTGGGCCTGATGAACCTGTTCCCGTTGAATTTGGCGAGTATATCTTAGAAGAGATCTATTCACCCATAACTTACTCCTTTGACGGACAGGAAAACGCAAAAATCAGAATAGGTATAGGAGGTATTTTTTCTGCTACCCTAAAAATCACAGCCCCATCTGAAAATGTAATATATGAACAATCATTTGAGATACCCCCTGAGGAAGGGATCAAAGAAGAATTCACCCTGGAAGAAAGCGGAGAATACCTTATCTCAATTACTCCTCTGGTGAGCACTTTGGTATATACATTTACAATTTGCCTGCTGGAACCGGTAGAGGCTTTACCTGTTCAGTTCAATGAATCATATGGTGGCACACTGGGTAACTTCGGTAATGATTATTACCGGTTCGATGGTTTGGACGGGTACAATCTTCTTGTCAGTTTTAGCGGCTCAACTGAAGGAGTATCTGTGCAGGTCGTAACACCCGCTATCGATACTATTGTTTGCAACGACACAATAGATGAGGTTCATATTGCTGAAATCCTCAACATAGAAGAAGACGGAACTTATTTGATAATCATCAGCGCTGACCTGCAGGGAGCTAACGTATATAGTATGAATGTTGCAATAATGCCCGATCAGTATATACCGGGGACATTAATCATTAAGGAATCGGCTCCACATTACAGGAATGCTTATTCCTTCACTGCGGGTCAGGATGATATTTTAAGAATGGGGCTCGATCTGCCGTCAAAAGTTCTGGAACTGAAAGATCCGGGCGGGGATATCATTTTTAGTCTGTATGATACTCTTTCTGCAAATACTGAGACTGCCCTTTTCGAAGAGATCACACTTGATGATGACGGTGAATATATTATTACAGTATGGCACACTTATACAGAAAACAGTCCTATCGAAATGAAATTTTGTGCCTCCATTGTTCCGCATGCATCTCTTGTCGAAAAAGACAGGACCTACCAGATAAGCGTACCTCCATACCAGAGATTGCCTTTCTTTTTTAATGCCGAAGCCACAGAAGTGGTCAGGCTTGGATTTCCTTCCGGCACATCCATGCTGACCCCCGGGGGCGATACTGTTGTAGTCAGTTACGGCGAAGCGTTTATGCTACCTCAAACAGGTAGCTATTCAATTGATATTTGTAACTTCACAACTGATCAGCAAGAACTCGAAATTTGGGTCAACACCGAAATTCCACCTCAGGAGATCCCCTTCGGAACTACCGTTGATTATGAAGTGTCAGGCATATATACCTGTAATGTACCTGCTGATCTTGAGCAGCTTTTCGTGATTGTGAAAAAAAATAATACGATTGGTTACGATGATACATGGTATGGTGATCTTACGCTCCGGTACGGCGACCTGAACTGGCAAAGGATGCTGGAAGAGGGTCCGGACCGTGATGATTTTATCTTCCAGATAAAACAACCCGGTGCCGGTCTGTACCAGGTCCCGGTTTTTACAGAAGATATTTCAGAGGAAGCTTACGGCTCCATTCTCTTCACGGAACATCTACCCGGGGCGCAAATGAATAAATGGTCCACTGGAATCATCAACCGGGCATATGGCAGCGACTGGAAGACTTTTTCCATCGATAGCCAGGCAGATACCCTCTTTTTCATGACCGAAGGTTTTGGTCTTTGGAGCTCCCTGTATATATCATACGACAGTATAAACAATCCCGAGCAACACTGGATCTTCAGAAACAACGGCCAGGGTTTTAATATTGAAGGAAAAATACTGAACGCACCCCCAGGACGATATTATGTAAGGTATATTGATTCGGCCGTCCTCCAGGAAAGTGATGAAGGCTTCTATAACCATAGCGAAGACCAGACAAGAACCTACTTGCTTTATGTGGGTTCTGCCCTGTCGGAAAACACGGGGATTTTGTCATTGCGTGAGCTGTCTGCCTATCAACTGGGAACCGGTCCGGCTTCCATCACCATCTCAGGATCAGGCTTATCTGAAGTAAATAGTGTCAATCTGATTAGCCAGGACGGACAATCGACGATCTCCATGGATATTCAAAATGTGACAGATGATGGCGGGGAACTTGTGGCGACTTACGATTTCAGCAACGTCGAACCGGGAACCTATCAGATGGAAGTCCAAGGCCCTGATACACTTATTAGTTATGGAAAGACCATCGAGATACTGCCGGAAATGGGAGCAGCCATAAACGGTACCTTACTGACCAGCAACCTCTACCGGCTGGGAAGGAAACAGCAGGTGATTATCACTGTAAGGAACAGCGGGTCCATTGATATTCCATATGCCATTGGTTACTTCTATACCACCAGCGATGAGGTTGGTATATTGGTTACAGATACCCCTCCATCAGATTATCCGGCTGATTCTGTCAATACCTTGCTGCAACAGGAAATTATTACACGAATGCCTTTCTTCATCGAAAACCTGAAAGTTGGAGGAGAAATAACTTTGATTTTTAAAATATTTTCTTCCACTTTCCCTGGAAATGAAAGCTTCCAGGTCGGATATGAGGTCGGAAACGTAGATGAAGATACCTACTACTCGGTGAGAAGTTCACTGGCAAGCGATTTGTACCACTCAATGATCACCTCTGATGCAATTACCGAATCGATGAAGTGGTATCTTGGGGAATTGACACTTGAAAGGTTTATTGATGTATGCAATGGCAAGGATGATGGGGAATTATCCAAATTTGACGATGGTTATGAAAGTACGAAGCAGAATATAGTCACTGCCACAGATCTGAGCATGTCCTGGCTCAGTTTCGCAGCAGGCAAAGCACTCCCTTTCTCTGATAATTTCAATGACTTTTCAGAAACTTTCACAATAATGTCAAATCCCTGGGCTGCAGCAAAAAAGATAGTCGGTGACACCAGGGATGCATGGCTTGATGCAGCTGATAAAATGCGGGAAATCCTTAAAAAAATGCCTGCCTTTAAGCGTGAGAGTACCAAGACAGCTGTCAATTCAACCACGCCAGAAGACAAATATGGACCAGTGGGATATGGAACAGAAACAGGTATAGGTTATATAGACAGCCTGAGAATGTTTGAATACCGAATCGATTACTGGAATAAGGAAGATGCCACAGCTCCTGCAGCAATAGTGTATATAAGGGACACCATTGATACTGATTTCGACCTGAAAACCCTCAGGTTTACAGAATTTGGATTCCTTAAGTGGAAAGTTAAACTCGACGGCGGCCAGTATTTTAATGTCAATGTTGACTGCCGCCCCGATATGCCCTATATAGTCAATGTTGAAGGGACAGTGGATCATAACAGCAGGGAGGTCTACTGGGTGCATACCACTCTTGACCCCGCTACAATGGACCTGCCTGATGATCCAATGTCGGGCTACCTGCCACCTATCGATTCCACAGGCTACCAGATTGGCTGGGTAAACTATACAATCAGCCCCGACGGTGAATTGAAACATGATGCAAGCTTCGAAAACCAGGCATTCGTGAATTTTGACGGTGTGGGAGCATGGGGACCGGCACCACCCGATGGACCCTATACCAGTATCTTTGACTTTATCCCTCCCTCAAGCTATGTTGAAACACTTAATCCTGTCCAGACCGAATTGATATTCAGTATTAACCTGAATGGTGAAGACCAGGGAAGTGGGATAGGCTATTTTAATATCTATGTTTCAAAAGACTATGAAGAAGCATACCTGTGGAAGAAAACCGATGAAACTACCCTTGAATTCACCGGGGAAGACGGTGCACGATATGAGTTCCATTCAATTGCAACAGACCGTGTTGGAAACACCGAGGAAATGAAAGGCGTATATGACACCTACACTGTTGTCGAAGCTGACCTTACAGGAATAGAACAGCCAAGGGGTGATACTGTATACAGGCTGCAATTATTGCCCAATCCTAATGACGGAATCTTCAGGATACTTATTGATGGCTTCTCGGGGAAAGGCTTCCTGAAAATAGCTGACCCTGCAGGAAGGATAATATATGAAAAAGAGCATGTTGCCGGTGAGTATATCAATCTTAATCACCTTCACAGCGGTCTCTACCTTCTTTATTTCCGAAGCAATAACGGTAACTATTATTCAAAACTATTAATAAACTGATTAATCATATAAAATTATGAAATCTTTAAAGTTTTTGCC
>JBNJHQ010000174.1:0-5642 GCA_051748705.1 Bacteroidota bacterium
TCGAGAGTCCTGTTAACGGAGTTTTTCGGAAAACCAAGCATCACTAATGCTGTAAACGCTTCCTGCCTTATAGTATTGCCTTCCGCCGTAAATATTTCACCTGTTTCAGCGGATTTACCAACTTTATCTTTCAGATCAACAATTATCCTCTGTGCTGTCTTTGCCCCTATCCCTTTTATCCCTTTCAGCATGCCAACATCCGATTCCAGTATGGCCCTTTCTATACCTGATGCTTCGACTGATGAAAGCATCATCCTGGCCGTATTGGCACCCACACCCGAGACCGAGATAAGCAACCTGAAAATAGATCTTTCCTCCTGCTCAAAAAAACCGAAAAGCAGATGGGCATCTTCCCTTATTATTTCATGAACAAGTAGACTACATTCATCCATATTTTCAAGCCTGGTAAAGGTCGACAGCGATATATTCACGAAATAACCCAGGCCGCCGGTTTCAATTATCACATGGGCGGGTGAAAGAGATGTTATTTTCCCTTTTATATATTCAATCATACTTCTTCATTTGTGTTTGTCTCATCGGGGGGCAGTTCATCGGGTATTTCAGCCCTGGTGTCAAGGTCGTGATGTTTAAGAGGATTACTTGTTATTTCTTTTTGCATTTCCCTGTTCATAAAAATATCACAGGCCAGGTAGATTGCTCTCCTGAAAGAATTTTCAGAAGCAATGCCCTTACCTGCTATTTCGTAGGCCGTGCCGTGTGACGGGGATGTACGTACCACGGGTAAACCTGCAGTAAAATTAACTCCTTCTCCAAGAGCAAGGGCTTTGAAGGGTGTCAGTCCCTGGTCATGATACATGGCCAGTATACCATCAAAATTCATATATGAGCCTGAACCAAAAAAGCCATCGGAGGGATATGGGCCGAAGGCCAGTATTCCTTCCTCCGATGCCTGCTCTATGGCCGGAATAATTATTTCTATCTCTTCATCGCCGAGCAGGCCTGTATCGCCGCTGTGTGGATTAAGTGAAAGGACGGCAATCCTTGGTTTGCGTATCCTGAAATCCACTGAAAGAGAGTTTTCCATTATCCTGATCTTCCTTAGTATGCCCTCTTTATCGAGACTGTCAGGAACCTGCCGCAGGGGCAGGTGACCGGTAACCACACCTATCCTCAAATCATCAGCTACCATAAGCATTAAAACATCATCCACATTAAACCTGCTTTTGAGGTACTCGGTATGACCGGGAAAACTGAATGTCTCCGACTGAATATTATACTTATTTATGGGGGCTGTAACAATAACATCTATTTTATTATCTGCAAGGTCTTTAACAGCTTGCTCCAGAGGTATGACTGCCGATTCGCCGGCCATCGCAGTTGATTTGCCCAGCTCAACTCTCACATTATCATCAAGGCAATTTATGATATTAGCCCGCTTATTGTTTGCCTCGCTTACTTCCCTGATATTATTGAAGCTGAAATTATCTATATTCAATGCCTTCCGGTGATAGGCAGCCACCTTGGGCGAGCCATACACAAGCGGTGTGCAATCTTCCATAATACGGTTATCCATAAGGCTTTTTATGATAACCTCATATCCCACACCATTAATGTCACCATGCGTTATTCCAACAATTATCTGCTCTTTACTCATTATTTTCCTTTTTTACTTTTCCTTCTTATTTACAGCCATCCTTTTAATAAATTCTGCCAGTAACCTTACACCCGTGCCTGTTCCTCCTGCCGGCCTGTAATGCTCATCCTTCCCGGATATTGCACAGCCGGCTATGTCCAGGTGGATCAATGGTGATCCGGCAAAATGTTCCAAAAACTTACCGGCCGTGATGGCACCTGCTTTCTTGTCACCAAGGTTTTTTATATCAGCTATATCTGATTTGATCATTTCACCATATTCTTCGAAGAAGGGCATTTCAGCCAGTCTTTCGTACACAATATTTCCTGATTCAAGCAGTAGTTGAAAAATCTCCCTGTCAGCATTCGTCATTGCTGCCAGGGCCTGGTTGCTGAAAGCATTCTCCGCTGATCCTGTGAGAGTTGCAATCGTAATAAGCAGGAGGGGATCATAGTTGTCGGCAAAACTCAGGGCATCTGCGAGTATAAGCCTGCCTTCAGCATCAGTGTTAATTATTTCAACCGTGCTACCATCATACATGCTTATTATATCGCCGGGCACAATGGCACTCCTGCCGGGCCTGTTATCAGTGGCGGGGATCAGGCCAATAACATGAATATTGATTTCTGCTTCAGCAATAACTGACAGGACGGCTGCAACCACTGCACCACCGGCCATATCCGCTTTCATATTATCGAGGTAATTCCCGGGTTTGAGATTAATTCCACCGGTGTCAAACATCACTCCTTTGCCCACGAGGACAAGGGGTTTTTTATTAACAGGATGATCGGGCTTCCATTCCAGGATACTCAGGGTGGGCGGCTCTTCACTCCCCTTATTGACGGCCATTATTCCTCCCATCCTCAAGGCCTCAATCTTCTTTTTTCCGTATATATCAACCTTAATCCCCCGCTCACCGGCATGCTGGCTCACAATGCCGGCAAAATCCTCAGCATTTAAATAATTATATGGCTCATTAACCAGGTCGCGGGCAAAATACACCCCACGGGCCACAGCATTCATCCAGCGAAGCTCATCAGCACTAATATCACCGTATAAAAAGATATTTTCGGGATAGGCATGTTTATCCTTATTGTTGCTTTTCCTGCTGACTTTCCTGAATTCGTAACGGCTTAAGACGAGTCCCTCAGTGAAGGCGAGGGCAGAGAGAGTGTCGTGAGCCGAAAAAACAGTTATCTCATTTTGCTTATGCTCTTTGAGTAGAGCCTTAACCTTTGCAGATTTTCTTCTCAGTTCCTCATATTTTCTGTTAGGATAGGGAAATTCCTTTTCAGCAATAATAATACTTAACTTATAATAGGAGTTGATAACTATTATTTCTTCACCGTCGGCTATACGTTTCTTTACATACTCCTGCTCGGTCTTTGTAATGACCAGCCAATCAGGTAATTCGTTCCCATTTATTATTACGACCACCGAAGTGTCAGGTGATATTTCCTTTTTAATTTCAACGTTCCGGTACATAGGCGGAAGATAAGATATTTCGAAAAGATGTAAAGTTAATAAATTTGATGGTATATAATATAATCGACTACCTTTGTGCCAGGATGAAAAACAGGGCTGATATAATTGCCAGAGCATTGAGGCTGGAAGCCATCCTGCCGGAAGAAGCTTTAACCCTTTACACTGATAGTCCCTTAAGTGAACTTATGTTCATTGCCGGCCTTGTGAGGGATAAACAGATACCCGGGAAAAACGCAGGATGGATAATAGACCGCAATGTTAATATAACCAATGTATGTTTTTCTCAATGCAAGTTCTGTAATTTCTGTCGCAGGCCGGGCGACCCTGAAGCATATATAACCGGCATTGATGAGTACAGGCAAAAGATAAAGGAACTTTTTGAAAAGGGTGGCAGGCAACTGCTTTTGCAGGGTGGTATGCATCCTTCTCTTGGCCTGAATTATTATACCGCTCTATTCAGGCGACTGAAGGAGGAATTCCCGGACCTTCTGCTGCATGCCCTGGGTCCCCCTGAGGTGGTACACCTGGCAAGGCATGAAAACAAGTCCTTCCGCCATATCCTGGAGGAGCTTGTTAAATCCGGTCTCGACAGCCTGCCGGGTGCAGGTGCTGAAATACTTGTTGACAGGGTAAGGAAAATAGTCTCCCCGGCAAAAGCCTCAGCTGGTGAATGGCTGGAAGTGATGAAAGAAGCCCACATAATGAACCTCCCCACATCTGCCACCATGATGTATGGTCATATTGAGACTGTGGAAGAAAGGATAACTCACCTTGTAAGACTTCGCGATCTGCAGGATCAGAAACCCGATGGTCATTATGGTTTTATTACTTTTATACCATGGCCCTTCCAGGACAGGGGAACAGTGTTATCGCTCAAGCATGGAATCTACAATGAAACAGGTATCAGCGATCATATCAGGATAATTGCCATCAGCAGGATAGTCCTGAACAATATCAGGCATATACAATCGTCCATTCTCACCACCGGGCGCGATACGGCTCTTATGACACTTAAGGCAGGAGCCGATGATCTTGGTTCAGTAATGATAGAGGAAAATGTTGTTAGCGCTGCCGGCTCATCCAATATGTTCAATGCCGGTGAACTACAGGAAATAATCAGGGAAGCCGGATTTAATCCCGTTTTAAGGAATCAGAAATATGAACCGGTGGAAAAATAAACACTTATTTAATTATCCGGGGTAATAATCACTTCAGTATCATCGGGAAAACCGATGGTGTAAATAATTGCTTCAACCTGCCGCATCAGCTCCCTTTTTTCTTCATTTGGTGCATAAACAAAGCCATCCAGCATAACGAAGCGGTCATTTACCTCATCTTTTGTAACAACATTAATAAAGGGACCACCCATGAATCCGTTCTCCAGGGTCCATAAACCCCTCATCTCGGCATAATTTCTGTTTCTGAACCTGAAAAGAATGTAATTAACGGGTATCATATCTTCAATGGCCATATACGAGCCCTGGGAAGGTCCTTCCACCTTTTCGCGGGTAATACTATCCCTGATACGCATTATACTGTCTTTGTTGAAATAATTCTTCCCTTCATGATCGAAATAATATACAAGTACGGCCTGTGTGGTTGTCGGTGTCTCATATGAAAACCACAGGAAGCCATTTTCTTCAACATCAAGGGAAAAATTGTACGGTACATGCAGAGTCATTTTGTGATCATTCCTTAGTTTGTTGAATATCTCGCTTTTAAGAGATTTCTTGTAGACTGAAATCCACCTGTCCCGTTCAGCAATATTTAGCTTGTTTATTATTGATTGTCCTTCCTCATCCAGCAGCTCAATTATTTCCTGTTCGTTCTTTGCCTGGAGGTTTATCATAAGCTGCTGGGAGGAATAAGTATTTTCCATGAATGTGACTTTCTTCTCCTTATCCTCGCCTGTTTCAACAAAAAGAACATTTCTGTGAGTCTGGTACAGCTTACTGAAAGCATTACCACCTGTATTGATAAGATCAAAATATGGTTCTGCCTGGGGCAGCCTTGGAACAGGAGAGGCAATTACCTGTCTTATCTTTTCGCCCAGTCTGCCCTCCCACCTGGCTTTATCGAGAACGACCAGCACTTCGCCTGAACTGCCCGATATATTTGGCAGCATTGTCTGGCCACCACTGCCTGAGTCCCCACATGAATGGAATATTGTTGACAGTATAACTGCTACGCTAAGTAAAGTAATTCTTTTCATACACAATCAGCTAAAAAAAGCCTGCCGGGGGCAGGCTCCAATAATTTATTACAAGAGTGATTATTGTTCCTTTATTTTCCCGTCTTCATTCTGTTCATCCTTGGTGGCCTTCTTAAACTCCTTCATCCCCTGCCCTATACCTTTCATTAATTCAGGGATTTTACGTCCACCAAAAAGAATAACAACCACAAGGACAATGAGAATGATCTCAGTTGGTCCAAACATACCGGCTAGAACGTTCATAATATTAGATATTTGCAATTAATAATATGTGCAAAGTTAAATAAAAAAAAGCTATTTCCTCAACAAACGCAAAATATCATTGCCGTTTGCATATATCAACAGGGCTAT
>JBNJHQ010000175.1:0-5587 GCA_051748705.1 Bacteroidota bacterium
ATCTCAAGTATTATCAATGTTCTTTTGTTCATCTTCAATATATAAAGTGGCACTTACATTTTTTATTTGCCAGTTATCGAATTTTGTATCCGATTCAAGGCCGTTGCCCATTATTATCTGGTCTTTCTGGGTAATCCTTACATATTTATCGGTATAAATTAAATCCTTTTTTTCATCCCAGAAAAGCAATTCGGTTTCCAGTTTTTCCCCTTCATCATTTACAGCAACAACATTTTCCCTTACTTCCCATAATCCTTTGCTTTCTGTATACCTTGCAAAGTTAGCACTTATTTCTCCAATCAACCTGTCTTTTCCCTCATAGAAATATACTTCTATTCCTTCATCAAAGTCGGCATAAGGATCTTCTTTTTTACCGTAATATTTCATTACAGGCGATTTCAGTTCCAGTTCCAGGACAGCTGAGTCAGTATATGTAGTGACAAAGTCGTAGACTACCTGGGTGGGCACATCAGGATTTATTGATGCATTGACAATCTCGATCTTCTCACGGCATGATAAAAACAATGCAGCCCACAGGAGGGCTGCAAAGAATGAATTATTTAATATTTTTCCAGGTGTTTTCAATTTTCTTTCCTGAAGCGTACAGTTGTCTGTTCGTTTATCCATCCTCCAACCGTATAGGGTACACCTTCCTCAATAATGCTTATAAAGAAGAGGTCTTCCTTTTTAGGAAACAGACCGGTTATTGTATTCAGATATTCATTAACTCTGTCAGCCAGGCCGGGATCCTTTTCCTTTGCCTTCCTGAAATAATCGGCTGCAATCCAGTAGACCATCTGGTTTTTCAGATCGTCATCGAAGGGTTTAACACTTGAATATACGTTGCCCACTATCATATATGCTGTGCCGTTATCAGGGTTGGCCTCAATAGCTTTTTTTGCATAATCCCTTGCTGCCCTGTAATCATCACTGTTAAGTCTCAGGGTGGCCAGTTTGACATAATAGGATGAGATCATGTTCTCATTTTCTTCCATCGTCACTGCCTCAAGATAGTATTTCTCTGCCCTGTCGTAGTTCATCTTATCATAATTCATCTCAGCCAGGTGATAGGCTGATTCAGCTGTCTTTTCGATCTGGTAGAGATTCTCTGCTGCCGTATAATAAAGGTCGGAATCGGTACAACCCGCCTCTTCCAGCAGATCCAGCACTTTGGTCAGAAGATTGGGATCATCGGGGTTGTCGGCAACCCTCTGTGTGAAAATCGGAATAAGGCCTTCACAGTTGGCAGCGCCGCATTGCTTGAAGATCATGTCTATTGTTTCCCTGGCATTAACATCGGGAGGACGGTTAACGGCGGCTATTCTTTCATCCAGGATGTCCATCAGCATGCCATAAGAGTTTATTACCTCTTCGTTGCCTACCAGGTTGTTTTCAAAAAGTATCTGTCCTGTGCCCATGTATACGGTGAGCACTGTGGGGTCTGCTTTCCTGGGATCTGTTTCAATAGCATCCTCGAGTGTGGCATTTGCCAGTTTAACAAGCTCCAGGTCTCCCGCTGCCATATCAAAGATGTCCATTCCTTTACGACCCAGGTAATAAGATTTCCGGTTGAAATACTTTATTCTTGCGTCATAAATCATTTCAATGGTGTCAATATATGCTCTTTCTTTAGTATTGGCGTAGAGGGCTTTAAACATATTTATGCCATGCAGGTGTAGGTTGCTTGAAGATTTGGGGCATTCAAAAAATGCTTTTCTCCAGAAACTCAGAGCCATCTCGTAATTCTGTTGATCATAATAGGTTTTATAGAGCGATAAATTTTTCCGGCAATTAATACTGTCCTGGTTATGTCCGTATTTACTGCCGTCTTCTATTCCTTTCTGACCAAACACCGGTATGATAAAAAAAGAAAGGAAGATAACTGTAATTGCTCTGGCTAATCTTGCTTTCATCTTGACTTGTTTTATTTTAATTGTACTTCTGTTTCATGAACCAATTATCGTATAAATTGAGGCTTATGCCCACTGTCAGGCAATTCTCTGTATGTAATCCATTTTCCAAAGAACCTCTTCTTTTCAGATACTCAATGTGCAGGTTAACTTTTGATTTGCTCCTGTTCATCGGTAAACCTGTACCAAAAGTAATGCCAAACTCTTTCACTTGTTCTCCATTTACCATCAGATGGCTGTTAGAGACAAAGCCACCAAGTCTGTATTCTATCCTGTTAAGATAGTTAAAATTTGCATTTTTGTCAGGAATAAATTCAGCGCCCAGCTTTATCGCTGAACTATTGACAAAGTATTCTTCATAGCCATGGAAAGAAACAAGATCCCATTTTGTCATTGTATAGTCAGCAGTAATAAGGAAATGATCTTTCTTGCCGAATGCTGCACCCACACCCAGTTTTTCAGGCAGCTCCACACCTGTATTGTCATTGAATGAATACCTTAGTGTGTCGACAGAATATTCCGAACTCTGGTAATTAGCAAACCTGGTGAACATATTCTCATATTCTGAATTATACCTTCTTTTCATCGTGTAAGTAAGACCGGCCACTGCAAATAAATCGTTTTTCAAATTCATGGAATATTGAACACCATAGTCAAAATTATATCCGTAAACCCTTGTATTCTCAGAGGAAAGATTATTGAACTGCATGTTATCCCCGGTAAACATATAAAAGTTATCACGTTCAATATAACCAAAAAGATAGGTAAAATTCACCCCCACTGACAGGTTTCTGAAAGGGCTGATGCCCAGTCCTGCAAAGAAATTACTGTAGCTTCCTGAACCCTTGTGTGTATTTTGATATTCTCCTATAAGCGGGTCATATTCAGGGTCTGTTTCGCTTACTGTTTTCCTCAGGTTGTAATAACCGTTGGAATAAGGTACTACACCTGTAGCCACACCCATCCATTTTGTGACAGGTATTGCCATTACCAGGTGGTGGAAATTAATGTCATCTGAATAATATGAATTTATGTCGTCTGTAATTATATTACCCTGGTATTCAATGCCAAAGTCAAAAACAAATGAATTGGTATCGATGCTGCTGTAGGATGCGGGATTGAGATAATTAACAGACAGCGGGTTTCTCAGGGCTATGCCTGTGCCTCCCATGCTGCGGCCTTGTAATATTCCCTGTTGTTCAATTATTCCCGGACCAAACCTGGCATAGGGGCTGTTGATCATTTTCTGGGCCTTTGCCATGAAGGATGGTGAAATAATAATTACGAGGATTAATATTTTGATGTGTTTATGCATTATAGTCTAAAATGTAATTTAATCCGTCAAGTACAAGATCAGGAGCAAGTATGGGCGCAGTTTCCACTTTTCCTGCAAGGAATTTACCATCTCCTCCTGTAATAATGATCTTCAAATCGTTGTACTTAATATTCAAAGTGCGAATATACTCATTTATTTCAAAAATCAAGCCAGCCTGGACGCCCGATCTTATTGCATCTATTGTGTTAACTCCTAGATTACTAAATGAATCACCTTTACTTACCAGGGGCAGCCTCCCGGTAAACTCATTCAAAGCCCTGAATCTCATGTCGAGTCCGGGCGAGATATTTCCACCGATATATACATTGTCAGATCCCAGCAGGTCATAGGTCACAGCCGTTCCTGCGTCAATAACGAGAACATTGTTGCTGCTGAGCATACTGTATGCCCCGGCTACAGCTGCCAGCCGGTCAGTGCCCAGTGTTTCAGGACTCTCATACCGCAGTTTGAAAGGCAGGGGTGTATTGTCAGTCAGTATCAGTGTATATATGCCGGCAGCTTCAAGCTGGTCAAGGAATGCTGGCATGTCGCGGCGAACAGTGCTCAGGATGGCTTTTTTTATATCGTAAGCACCAATGAGGTCCTGTACCATACTGCTGTCCCGGCAGCCTGAAAAGCTGACATGTTTTTTTTTACCGGTAATGTATACCCCGGCTTTGCACGACGAGTTTCCTATGTCAATAGCCAGATTCATAAATGATTGTCAAAAATATGAAAAAAGATACATAATAAGCCTCTCAAAAAAACTCTTTAATATTTCTTTAACTTTTAGTTATCTGCCGGAGCTTCAATAATCGAGCCTAAAATATTTTGTGCCTGTTCAATGTTCGTTACATTTTTTGCAGTAATTGTAAGTTTTGATTCCGTTTGTTTTACCCTGAAGCGCCTGTGATTTTCATTCACCAGCCTTATGAGCTTCATAAAAGTATTGCTTTTATAAAAGGGGGAGTCAGGATCGGATATAAAATGCAGGACCATTGTCTCGTTCCTCACCACTATTTTCTCAACAGCCATTCGGCATGCCAGTCGCCTCAGCCTGACCAGGTTAAGCAGTTCAACAGCCGGTTCTGGCAGTGCTCCGAACCTGTCAGTGAGCTTTTCCCGGAAGGCTTCCAGTTCATCATCGCTTTCAATATTGTTAAGCTCCTTGTAGAGTCTTATCCTCTCGGAAATATTCGAAACATAAGAATCAGGGAACATTATTTCCATATCGGTATCGATATGGCAGTCATTAATGTAGCGCTCCCTCTGCTCTTCCTTTCCAGGGGGCCTTTCAGTGGTACCCGGAAGGCTGCCCTTCATTTCCTCTTCCCTGATCTCATGCATCGCTTCATCGAGTATCCTCTGGTATGTCTCAAAACCCACATCAGCAATAAAGCCACTCTGTTCAGCCCCGAGGAGATTGCCTGAGCCACGTATATCAAGATCCTGCATGGCAATATTAAAACCACTGCCCAGTTCCGAGAATTCCTCGATGGCCCTCAGTCTGCGCTGTGCCTCACGTGTAACCAGGTTGAGAGGGGGAGCAAGGAGGTAGCAGAAAGCTTTCTTGTTGGACCTTCCGACACGTCCCCTTAACTGGTGGAGATCGGATAATCCGAAATGCTGGGCATTATTGATAAAAATTGTGTTGGCATTGGGGATATCCAGGCCGGATTCAATTATTGTTGTTGCTATCAGAACGTCATAATCGCCGTGAACAAAATCAAACATGACGTTTTCAACCAGTCTTCCTTCCATCTGTCCATGAACTATAGCCGTTTTGATCCCGGGCAGTATACGGCTTATTGTTTGTTTAATCTCAGCTATGTTATCAACACGGTTATGTATAAAGAAAACCTGGCCGTTCCTGTTAAGTTCATACTCAATACCCTCCTTAATGATTTCTTCATTGAAGCCATGCACTTCCGTAACGATGGGCATCCTGTTCGGTGGCGGGGTATTTATTATTGACAGGTCGCGAGCACCCATCAGGGAAAACTGAAGGGTCCTGGGTATTGGAGTTGCTGTAAGTGTAAGGGTATCCACACTTGTTCTTATACTTCTTAGCTTTTCCTTAACAGCCACACCGAAACGTTGTTCCTCGTCTATTATCAGCAGGCCCAGGTCCCTGAAGGCTATCTCTTTTCCTATAAGCTTGTGGGTGCCTATTATTATGTCGAGCTCACCTGTTTTAAGCTTCCCCGCTATTTCCTTTTGCTGTGATGCTTTCCTGTGCCTGCTTAAATAATCTATACTGACTGGGAAATTTGCCAGCCGTGAGCTGAATGTCTGGTAGTGCTGCAGGGCCAGTATGGTTGTTGGCACAAGAATGGCTGTCTGCTTGTTGTCGGCAGCGGCC
>JBNJHQ010000176.1:0-5581 GCA_051748705.1 Bacteroidota bacterium
CCTCCTTACAGTTTGTAATATCAAAGACGCATCCCGGTGCGTCTTTTTTTTGCCTGCACCTACCCGGCTGCCCCCCGGGGCTACCCATCAATGCATAAACTTCATAAACTTCCCTTATCTTTGCATCATGATTACTCTGGAGCAAAGGATAAAGGCTTTCACTGAACTGGGACATATACTCACAGATGCAGCCTCCCCGCAACCATCGCTGCCTGAAGCCACCGCTTTCAGAAAACTAATGGACAGGCAGGTGAATAATAATAAATGGTTCACTCCTGCCAATGTAAAGCTCGCTGTTGAAGCAATCGGTAAAATGCTGCGTGAAGACAGGCTCAGGGAATGGATAAAAAAATACACTATAGCCGATGACCCGGCAAAAGAAAAGACCATAGCCGTGATCATGGCAGGCAATATACCCCTTGTGGGCTTCCACGACTTCCTCTGTGTACTGATGAGCGGGCAAAAAATACTTGCACGTAGCAGCTCCAAAGACAGCGAACTGATAAGGGCAGTGGCTGATCTTTTAGCAGGCATCGAAAACGCCTTCAGTGAAAAAATATGTTTCACTGAAAAGATTAATAGCTCCTATGATGCTGTTATAGCCACGGGCAGCGATAACACTTCCAGGTATTTCGGGTACTACTTCGGCCATAAACCTCATATATTCAGGAAAAACAGGAACAGCGTGGCTATAATCGGGAGGAATACTTCAAAGGAAGATATTCAAAAACTTGGCAGTGACATTTTCAGCTACTTTGGCCTTGGCTGCAGGAGCGTATCAAAAATATTTATCCAGGAAGGTGTTGATCCCGCCGGAATATTTGCTGAATGGGAAGACTGGTCATCCCTTACTGATCACAGGCCCTACGCCAATAATTACCTCTATAACAAATCGCTGTTTAATCTCAATAAACAGTCCTTTATGGATAGCGGTTTCATGCTGTTCAAAAACGACACTGCACTCTCATCACCTGTGGCGGTGACATACTACGAGTTTTTCAGTGAAAGGCAACAGTTATTGAATGTACTTCAGGAGCGGGAAGGAATGATTCAGTGCATAGTTTCTGAAAATGATATTTTATTCGGGCAGACACAATACCCCGGACCGGGTGATTATGCTGATAACATGGACACTATAGAGTTCATTAATTCTTTATAATAAAATATTTTTCCATATTTTATACTTTTAAAAAAATAATTACATTGCACACGTTCAAATAAGATGTCTATGGTCTATAAGTTTGTAGTTATATCAGGTGAGGATGAAGACTTCCTGCGTGAATTTGAGCTCGACGAGAACAATACGCTTCTCGACTTTCACAATATGATGCAGGAAGAACTGGAGTATGACCGTTCGCAGATGGCCTCGTTTTTTACAACTTCAAAAAAATGGGAGAAAGAGGAAGAGTTCACCCTGTTTGAGATGGGTGCAAACACAACCCCCATGGATGAGGTGATAATAGACGATATTATCATTGAAGACAACCAGAAATTACTCTACGTTTTTGATATGTTCAATGAAAGAACCCTTTTCATCGAATGCATTGGTTCAGTGACACCCGTGGAGGGAAGACATTACCCCGTCTGCACACGCTCACAGGGTAAACCGCCCCAGCAGGTCATCTTCTCAAACTTCACGAAAGTAAGAGCACGTATAGATGATGAGGAAGAGGATGTTCCTGATGATTTTATTGATGAAAGCGACCCTGACCTTTCCGCTTTTGAAAATATGGACGACTACGAAGATACCTGATCACTTTCTTCAAAAATGGATAAAACCCTGATCATACTCCTGGGTCCTACCGGGATTGGTAAAACGGACCTGGGTATTGATATTGCCCGGCATTTCCGCACTGAAATCATTTCATGCGACTCAAGGCAGTTCTTCAGGGAAATGTCTGTGGGCACCGCTGTTCCTTCCCCTGAACAGCTCGAAAAAGTAAAACACCATTTAATAGGACACCTGTCGGTTAACGATTACTACAGTGCCAGCAGGTTTGAACAGGATTTCCTTGAGTTGTCCCGTAAGCTTTTCAAAATTCACGATGTGCTCATTATGACCGGGGGATCAGGACTGTATATTGATGCTGTCTGCGGCATGATAGATGAGATCCCGGATGTTGATTCGGCAGTACGGGATAAATACCTGCGTAAATATATAGATGAGGGCCTGGAAAGTATCAGGACCGACCTCAGGCTGATAGACCCTGGTTATTACAGCAGGGTCGACCTTAAGAATTATAAGCGTATAATCAGGGCACTGGAAATCAGCGAAAGCACAGGCAAACCATATTCACACTTCCTGAAACAAAAAGGTAAGGAAAGGAACTTCAATATACTAAAGATCGGTCTCACCATGGACCGCCAGCAACTGTATGACAGGATCAATGAGCGGGTCGAAAGGATGATAGCCGCCGGTCTTGAAGATGAGGCCCGCAGGCTCCTTGAACAGCGGGAAAAGAATGCCCTTAACACGGTGGGCTACAAGGAAATGTTCATGTACTTCGATGGTGAGATAAGCAGGGATAAAGCCATCGAACTGATTAAAAGAAATTCAAGGAGGTACGCGAGAAGACAGATGACCTGGTGGAGAAGAGACAGGGACATTAAATGGTTTAACCCTGGAGAAAAAGAGGAAATAATAAAATATATCCGGGAGGCTGTTAAAAACCGTAAATGAACATTGAGACTGAGCCAGGCATCATTCCCGTATAGAAGGCACTGAATCAACGGATGGCTATGATCTGCGCTGGCGTAACACACCTACCCTGCACTATTCCAGATACTTGAGCTTCCTGATTGTCTCCTCCGGGTCGTCCGAACCAAAAACCGAACTGCCTGCCACCAGCACATCCACGCCGCTGTCGACAAGCATTTTTGCATTGCCGGTGTCAACACCTCCGTCCACCTGTATCATCACATCATGAGCTCCTTTGCTGATCATATCCTTCAAGGCCCTGATACGGTCATAGCTGTTGGGAATAAATTCCTGTCCCCCGTAACCCGGGTTCACAGTCATTATCAATACCATATCTATGTAGGGGAGCACCCATTCAAGAACCGAAACGGGGGTATGAGGATTAAGGGACACACCGGCTTTCATGCCAAGCCTTCTTATCTCTGTCACCGTCCGGTTAAGATGACGGCAGGCCTCATGATGAACAGTCAGGATGCGCGCCCCTGCATCCCTGAAGCGTTCAAGGTACCTGTCGGGATCAACAATCATGAGATGCACATCCATTGGCTTCTCTGACAGCTTTTTGACATGTTCCAGGACAGGAAAGCCGAACGAGATGTTAGGAACAAAAACACCATCCATTATATCCAGATGAAGCCAGTCGGCCCTGCTGTGGTTAACCATTGCAATATCCCTGTCCAGCCGGCCAAAATCGGCGGCCAGCAATGATGGTGAAACTAAATGCTCCATTGTATTCTTTCTTCAGGTATTTGACTTAACCCAGGTAGGTCTTGAGTATCTTACTCCGGGTTGTATATTGTATCCTTTTCAGTGCTTTTTCCTTTATCTGCCTTACCCTCTCGCGTGTGAGACCCAGTTCCTCTCCTATCTCCTCAAGTGTAAGCGGGTGTTTCATGTTTATCCCGAAATACAACTTAATAACTTTTGCTTCCCTGGGCGACAGGGTACTGAGTGCCCTTTCTATCTCGTAAGTAAGCGATTCATTCATAAGGTGCTTGTCGGGACTGGGATTATCGTCATTCTGCAGCACATCATACATATTATTGTCTTCCTCACTGCTTATGGGTGCATCCATGCTTACTGTACGGCCATTTGATTTAAGCACTTCCTTGACCTCTTCAGGCGCCAACTGCAGAACATCGGCTATCTCCTGTGATGATGGTTCCCTCTCAAACTCCTGCTCCAGCCTGGCAAATACCCTGTTGATCTTGTTAATTGAACCTATCTTGTTAACCGGCAGGCGTACAATCCTGGCCTGCTCGGCCAGGGCCTGCAATATTGCCTGCCTGATCCACCATACAGCGTAGGAAATAAATTTAAAGCCCCTTGTCTCATCAAAACGCTGTGCAGCCTTTATCAGGCCAAGGTTACCCTCATTTATCAGGTCGGGCAGACTCATCCCCTGGTTCTGGTATTGCTTGGCAACGGATACCACAAAACGCAAATTTGATTTTACCAGCTTGGACAGGGCCTCTTTATCGCCTGTCTTGATCTTCCTGGCCAGTATAACTTCATCCTCGGGAGTAATAAGATCAACCTTACCTATCTCCTGCAGGTACTTGTCAAGGGATGGAGTGTCACGGTTAGTAACCTGTTTCGTTATCTTTAACTGCCGCATAAGTATGAAATCTATAAGTATAGTGCCTGGTCCCCGTCACAATTATAATAATAAAAATGATTAAGAGCAACAGTAAAATAAATTAAAATCATTCTAAAATAGCGATTTACTGCTCACAGTTTGATCTGAAAAACAATTTTTTACATTATGTTTTTGTTATTTAAGCATTTTTTAGGATATTAGTCTTGTATTATAATGAGGTTTTGCGTATAATTGCAACGTTTTTAGCCGCATAGATTTTATCCTTGCGCATCTGCTTTCAAATCTGAAACAGATTTTTCTGGAAAAATTATCAATACTATTTTCATTAACATTTTCCTACAACATTAATTATGTACGACATTCTTGAGTTAAACAAAAAGCTCCTCCCCGAACTGAGGGAGATAGCCAAGAATCTTAAAATCAAGCGGGTTGAATCATATCGGAAACAAGATCTGATATATATGATCCTTGACCAGCAGGCAATAGTCGAAGCCTCCGAGAATAAAGGCACAGGCGACAGGAAGAATAAACGATCCGATAGCCAGGAAGGTGATTCCGATAGTAAAAAACGGGGACGCCGGCCAAGGGCAAAATCTGAGGGGAAATACCCTAAAGGACCTGCAAAACAGGATGAACAAAAACCCGACGACAAGACTGATCAGAAAAGCCCTGCCAGGGCAGAACATGCAAAAGAGACAGATAAAAAGGAACAGGATGGCAGGCAGAGAAGTAAAGCTGACAGGCACTTTAAAAGGGAGAGCCCTCAGAATAAAGCTCAAAGAGATGACAGAAATGTGGCCGCGGTAAGTGATGACAGGGATACAGCCGTAGGCGAGACAAAAAAGAAAGATGACCGGGCAGGTGCTGACTACAGGCGAAAACAACAGGACAGGCAGCAGGACAGGCCACAGGGCAGACGGCAGGAGAGGCCACAGGATAAGCCGCAGGACAGGCAGCAGGATAAGCCGCAGGACAGGCAGCAGGATAAGCAGCAGGACAGGCAGCAGGATAAGCCGCAGGACAGGCAGCAGGATAAGCAGCAGGACGGGCAGCAGGATAAAAAACATGATAAGGATACAGAAAGCGGGCAGCAACGGACACCCCTGAAAAAACACGAAAGGGAACCTGAAGTAAGAGCAGAGGAATATGAATTTGAAGGCATAATCTCAAACACAGGTGTGCTGGAAATAATGCCGGATGGCTACGGATTCCTGCGCTCAGCCGACTATAACTACCTCAACTCACCTGACGATATTTACGTGTCGCAATCACAGATCAAGCTG
>JBNJHQ010000177.1:0-5495 GCA_051748705.1 Bacteroidota bacterium
TACGGTTGTCAGTTCCCAGAATATAAAAAGCAATACCAGGTTTGCCGAAAAAACCATCCCCATCATGGCAATGCTGAAGAGCGTAAGGAAAAGTAAAAACCGTGTGTTGTGGCTGTAGGGGCGCATGTACGTACCGGCATAGATAAAGATAAAACCGCCTATTCCTGCCACCAGCAAAGAGAAGGCAAGGCCCAGCCCGTCGACACAAAGAGAAAAATGTATTCCCAGGTCGGGGACCCAGGGAAAAGTAAGAGTAAGGGAATCGCCATAAAGAACCTGCGGAATATAGGTAAGCAACAAGACAACAACACCCAGTTGTACCGTACCAATTGCAAGTGACCTGTATTTATGCCATGGCCGGGGCATAAAGACCAGGCCCAGGGGGAGTAACAACATCAGCAGCAATATCGCCATATTCCTCTTCTTAAAACAAGATAAACCCTTTACTGTCAGGCTATAGAGACTGGAATGTCATTGACTATGGAAAAGGATTATCTCAAAAAACAAGGGTAACTTTAAAAATTACTTTACAAATATAACAGAATTTGTCCTTATGCAGAATTGACTTAAGGCGACATTATCAGATTATCTCCTTAACCCTGTTTTTTTTGATACCTGCTGATCAGTTGTCCTCAAATCGGCTAACTGGGTGAGGCCTGTAATCGAAAATAAAGCTGCCGCATCCCTCGAATGACCTGTAAGTGATAATGAGAATAAAAATGTCCGGTTCACTTTGTTCATTCTTTAATACGCCTCAGCAATTCCTCCCAATCCTTAATAACAGTATCAGAGGCATTTATTAAGTAGTCGATCCATTCAATCTGGGCCGGCGTGGGTTCCCCTGATCCCGTACCTGGTTATACAGCCAGTTCATCCCTGGCAAGATATTCATCCCGTTCGGGGACATCCTGTCAGGAGTGATCCTATGGTATATCCCTGTTATTTACAGACCTGTTACTGTTTATCATCTGCCAGTTATCACCACCATCAACAGAACCGAACAATACCCTTTCTTCATTTGGTGACCATGCGTTACCCGTTGCAGCAGCACAAACATTTTCAGGATTATCAGATGAATAGCAATGGCCGAAAAACGCTCCGTGTTTTCCCTGATCAGGGAAATTTTCCACACCTGAGGATGTTGAATCCGGGCGGGCAACAGGTATCAATTATTCTTTTCATGCCTGCTATATGGTATTATCCGGGCAAACAAGACCTTAAGTACCGTGCTTTATGGCATGGCATTGGCTTTTCCTGAGCATAGTTTACCGAAAAAAATCTTTAGCTATGGCAAACAACGAGACAAATTTCTTGAAAGCGGCTATTGTTTACTTTAATCATGCAGGCAACAATATTGGATTAATATGAGAAATGAAAATAAATTCAGGGCTGAGCTGGTATCACTGGAGCAGGTGTATGAGACCTGCCTGAGAGTTGCACATAAGATCAGCGGCAGCGGAATGTCCTTCGATATTACCATAGCCATTGCACGGGGCGGCTTCCCTCCTGCCCGTTTCCTGTGCGACTTTCTGAATATAGAAACACTGCACTCGCTGCAGGTGAGTCACTATAGCAGCGGTGCCCGGAAGAAAGAAAAAGCACATATAGTAAGTAAGGATACAGGGGATATTAAGGATAAGAATATTTTACTGGTTGATGATGTCAATGATACAGGTAAAAGTCTGCGGACAGCATATGACAGCCTGAAAGAAGCGGCAAAAGTAACTACAGCCGTTATGCATGAGAAAAACACAACAGGCTTCAGGGCCTGCTTTGCAGGCTCAGGACTGAAAGAATGGAAATGGTTGATATACCCATGGGCAGTTACCGAAGACCTGCTTGCATTCCTTGATAAAGGTGATATGCTCAATGCCGTCCCCTCCAGGGCCCTCAGGTATCTTAAGGAAGAATACTGTATAGATATTGAAGAGGATCAACTCAGCAATATGCTGTCATTCAGATCCTTCTATAAAAGATAATACATCCGGAAGAAACACCCCTGTTGCTGTTTTTACTGTATAATTTATCCTGGTATCACAGCGCTCGCAGCATTTTATTACTTCCGACACCCAGGTGCTTTTCCGGGTCATAAGCTGTGCTGTCTGCATTAACTTTATGTAGATTTTTTTGCCCATTATGTGGACAGTCTCCACTACTCTTGTAAAATGACCTGACGGTCACCAGGATACTTTTGATGCCAATATCATGACTTACTGTTGTTTTGACAGTCAACCACAGCGACTGGAATGGTTTTTTAGCACATAAAGAAACAATTAAAAATATTAGTGCTTATCATGATCCAGAAGTCCGCATACGAATATTCACTGAACATACCTGATACTGATAAGCCCAGAGTTGTAATTATCGGTGGCGGTTTCGGGGGTATCAATATCATAAAAAAATTAAAGAGCAGCCATTTCCAGGTTGTTATTTTTGACCGACATAATTACCACACATTTCAGCCTCTGCTGTACCAGGTAGCCACTGCCGGACTTGAGCCTGATTCTGTAGCCGGACCTCTCAGGAAGATACTGGACGGCAAGAAAGAAATATATTTCAGGATGCTGGAGGCCGGCCATATTGATACCGAAGAAAATAAGATACATACGGTGTCAGGCAGCCTGTCATTTGATTACCTTGTTATTGCCAGCGGTGCTGTGACAAATTATTTCGGAAATGATGATATTGAAGAAAACGCCTTCCCTCTTAAACAAATATCCCATGCAATGGCCCTGAGAAATCATATCTTCAGTCAGTTTGAAAGAATGGAGATCATGACTGACCAGGAGGAGGTGGAAAAACAATTAAGTTATGTAGTTGTTGGTGCCGGGCCAACAGGAGTGGAATTATGCGGGACCCTGGCAGAACTCAAGGAACACATATTAAAGAAGGATTATCCTGACCTGGATATAACCAGGATGAAGATCTTCCTTGTTGAAGGTTTACCGGCTGTTCTCCCCACCATGTCAGAAAAATCCGGTCACAAAGCACGTAAATATCTTGAAGACATGGGTGTTGAAACCATCCTTGAATCAATGACCGAAAGTTACGACGGCGACACCGTAAGACTGAACACCGGCAGGACTATCAGGGCCGGCACTTTGATCTGGGCTGCAGGAGTTAAAGGAAACTTCCCCGGGGGATTCGGTGAAGGAAGCATAACAAAAGGTAAGCTGCATGTCAATTCAAGAAACCAGGTTTACAGGGATAAAGAAAAGGCTGAGGTTTTCAATAATATATTTGCCATTGGCGATGTCTCCTTTATGGAATATGAGGGCTATCCCAAAGGACTGCCCGGGCTGGCCCAGGTAGCCGTGCAGCAGGGAAAACACCTGGCAAAAAACATCAACCGGATGGCATATAATAAAAACACACAGGAATTCAAATATAAAAACAAAGGAGTGCTGGCTACTATAGGGCGCAACAGGGCCGTGGCTGATTTCCCCCGCAACATACATATCTCTGGAGTACCAGGCTGGTTTATATGGTCTCTTATACATCTTCTTTTCCTTGTAGGCTTCAGGAATAAAACGGTTGTATTTACCAACTGGTTATGGAACTATTTCACCTGGGACAGGGGCATGAGGGTTATTTTGCAGGCTTCATCAAAAGAAAAAGACAAAACAAATATAATTCATTTACATCCTTAACGATTCAATGAACCTCAGATATTCACTATCCTTACGGCATGACCACCTTGAACCAATTAGTGCTGAACACAATTATTAATACTTCGCTAAGAATGATTTACCACAGATGACATTTTAATCTAACACTCTGCTTATTATCTGATTTTTTTCTTATATTTAGTGGTCGACCTAACCATGAATCTGCTTGAGAAGTACTGTCTTATATATCATCTTATTCCTTTTGCTGCCATTTAATTTAGCTGCCCAATCATATTCAATAAAGGCATACACCCCATCTGACGGGCTGAACCAGTCGCAGGTGGAGGAGCTATACCAGGACAGCAGGGGGTATTTGTGGATAGGTACCCGCAACGGTGTAGCGCTTTTTGACGGTCAGGAGTTTATTAATTTTTACCAGCATGACGGCCTGGCAGATCCATATATCGTAAATATTCTTGAGAACAGGAAAGGGCAGATTATAGTGGTTAATAAATCTGGCTTCTCCATCCTCGGAGAAGATGGTTTCGTACCCCATAAGCTATTCGACGAAACCTCAGACAGGTTCATATTTATGGCTGAGATGGATAATAAAGGCAGGCTCTGGTTACTTGTTACGGTAAACCATATGCAAAACAACATTTACTGCTATAGCGATGATTCTCTCCGGAATATGACTGACATTATTAACCTGCCACATGACTTGAATGTCGAAAGTATGTCTTATGATCAAGGTAATGATCGCGTGGTAATCTTGAGCAAGAAAGGAGAGATATGGATGTACGGCGATGATAAACTCACACGTGCCGGGGACCTGAAGGCAAGGAATTTTAGGAGAGAACAGGGAGGCAGTATTATTATCACAGGCACGGACAGTAATAAGTTTATCCTGCGGGATGACCAATTGTTACCCATAAAACCCGGAAAGGGCTATGAGCTGCCTCTGCCACTGACATTTTACAAACAGGACACCGTATTCTGCATCTTTGATGAAGAACATACTTTTAAATTCAGATGGGATTACGGGCAGGTTAAAAAGATTTTGATCGACCGTGATAAAGCTGTATGGATTGCCTCTGAAGAGGGTTTGTTCCGGATAATATCTTTTGAATTCCTGAATTTCACCGGGGAAATGGGTGTTGAATCCAATATATGGTCTGTTGTTGAGGACAGGGAGCATAATATATGGTTCGCATCGCTTAATAAGTCCCTGCAAAGATGGGATGGCGAAAACATTGATAACATAGTATCATTTAAGGAGGTGAACAACCGCGGTTT
Organism: Bacteroidota bacterium; assembly: GCA_051748705.1. GTDB lineage: Bacteria > Bacteroidota > Bacteroidia > Bacteroidales > VadinHA17 > UBA9300. The sequence goes on from JBNJHQ010000177.1 coordinate 4,905, forward strand.
TTTTACAGGCAGCACCTGCCTGCCTGATGGACGAATCCTCTTCACCCAGTCAAACTGTGTAACACAGTACAGTGACGGCACCTTTTCTGCTGTGCCTTATGCCGGTGACCAGTGTGAAAAGATATATTACAATGAGCCTGACTCCACTTTGTTTATAGCACTGGTAAATAAGGGTCTGGTCATAAAAAAAGGTGATGAACTAAAGACAATCAGGAGCCTGACAGCCTGGGAACACGGCTGGATAACAGATATTGCATATGATCCTGAGGGCTTTTACTGGCTGGTTACATCAAAAACCATTGCCAGGCTTTATAATGACAGCCTTTATGTTTATCCCGTTGAAAAGTCTCCTGTCAATAATGGTTATGTAGTTGAGGTCGACAGCCTTGGCAATGCATGGTTTGGAGGACTGGAAGGACTGTTTATGTATGACAGCTCAGAGGACCGGTTTATCAATGCAGCTATCGAAGGTCCCATGATAGCCGTCAACGGGATGGCTTTAATGGATAAGAACCGTATTCTGGCAGGCAGGATGAACGATATTGTTATTATAGATATTGAAAAGTTCAGGGAGGGTTCTGATGATTTTTA
>JBNJHQ010000178.1:0-5472 GCA_051748705.1 Bacteroidota bacterium
AAAGGATTACCTCCCTCACTGCGTTCGGTCGGTGATCCTTCCACCGCAAAAGAAAGGATTACCTCCCTCACTGCGTTCGGTCGGTGATCCTTCCACCGCAAAAGAAAGGATTACCTCCCTCACTGCGTTCGGTCGGTGATCGCCGGGAGGTGTCACCACCGGCCTTGTAAAGCCGGCTGCCTGCGGCAGCCTTGTCTTTTTCCACGTATATGGCTTATAACAGCAAGCTGTTAACGCCATATAAGTGTAAAAAGCCGGCACACTGATGTGTACCGGCTTTACAAGGCCGGGTGAAAGATGGGATTCGAACCCACGACCCCTGGAACCACAATCCAGTGCTCTAACCAACTGAGCTACATTCACCATATCCGGAATGCAAAGAAAATGTAAAAAAATAATATTGCAAAATTTTATCCCTTTTTGCAGTAGCCATTATCCAATTATTATCTTTGCACGGTTCCCTGTCGGGTGAACCGGACATTAAATATCATAATTAGCTGATTATAATAACATCACAAGGACTCAAAAAGGAACAGATATTTTGGCAAAACCAAAATTCATAAACAATATTTCCGGGCTGCAACTATTTCAGTTACTTCGCTTTGTAGTTTTTTTTATAATAAGTATCGTTTTTACCAAGAGCCACCTGACACCTGCCGAGATAGGTTCATGGGAAATGTTCATGTTTATTGCCAGTTTCCTTAGCTATTTCTGGGTGACTGGCATTATACAATCATTACTGCCCTTATATAACCGTAACCGTTCCTTCAGAAGACTGGGTGAAAATATCAGTGAGAAATCTCCCGAGATTTTCAATGCCTTCCTTCTTCTTGTGGCTTTCAGCCTGCTATTCTTCATATTGGGACATATATTGAAATATAATTTTTCAGTTTATGGCAATACAGGTAATACACCTTACCTGAACCTGCTGCTTCTTTACCTCTTGCTCAGCAGTCCTGTTTGCCTTATTGAATATATTTACCTTCTCAGGGATCGCCCGCACAGGATATTCCAGTACGGAATTTATACCTTCCTGGCCCAGCTGTTGCTTATTATGGTTCCAATACTGCTTGGCAAGGATATTATGTGGGCCATCTACGGTCTCCTGTTTATAACCCTTGTGCGCTGGGTATGGCTTGTTATACTGCTCTTCAGGTATTCAGAATTCAGGATAAACCCGGCTTTTATTAAGGAACATCTAAAGCTGGGCTGGCCCCTGATCATAACCTCGCTTATCAGCGGTTCAGCACAGTATATCGATGGCATAATTGTCTCAGCTCATTTTGACGACCCCAGTATGTTTGCAATATTCAGATACGGAGCCAAGGAATTTCCTCTGGTTCTGATGCTGGCTACGGGTCTCAACAATGCACTGCTGCCACGTTTCGGGACAAGAACGAAGATCAGGGAATCGCTTGAAGTCATTAAGAGGAAATCACGTAACCTGATGCATTATCTTTTTCCCATTTCAATGGTGGTGCTGCTCTTTGCACGCTGGCTTTACCCGAGGCTGTTTACTCCTGAATTCCTGAGGAGTGCTGATATCTTTATGATCTATATATTGCTTGTGATCCCGAGATTATTGTTTCCCCAGACTGTGATCATTGGAAGAAAAAGAACCGGGGTTGCGATGAATGCAGCCATTTTCGAACTGGTCCTTAACATTCCACTGAGCCTCTGGCTGGTAAAGGACTACGGGGCAGTTGGTGTTGCTGTGGCAACCTTCGTCGTTTATTTCCTCAGTAAGGTATATCTGGCTGCATACCTCTGGATAAAAATGAAAATTAAACCGGGTGATTATATCCCCCTGCCGACATTCTTAATCTATTCGGTACTGCTAACCATACTATTTGTCCTGATTGACCACAGGATAATTGATATTATTTAAAGTCAATATTCTAAGCCAGACTACCAGGGCCACCCCTGACTCTATTGCAATCCCGGGTTCCGGTTTATATTATTGAATAATTACATTATTCCGTTAAAAAAATCTGAATATCTTTGTAAATCTTATTATTATCTATCTTGGAAAGTGATGAATGATCTGGAAAAGTACTTTCAGCAGTACAGGGATAATATAGTGGGTATTGATGCTCATTATGATTCTCCTTACGGGAAGCAGAAAATATTATACTGCGACTGGATAGCCAGCGGAAGGCTTTACAGGCCACTTGAAGAAAAGGTAGTGGATGATTTTGGACATTTTGTTGCCAACACACACACCGAGACCAGTGAAACGGGCAAACGGATGACCTGGGCCTATCATGAAGCCCAGAAAATAATCAAAAAACATGTTAATGCAGGCCCTAATGATGTATTGATCACCGCCGGTTCGGGTATGACAACCGTCATAAACAAATTCATGCGGATAATGGGTCTTAAAAGCTGTCAGCAAAAAGACCTGCCCTGCCTTAAAGATATCGAACGGCCGGTCGTTTTTATCACACATATGGAACATCACTCAAACCAGACATCATGGTATGAGACGCTTACTGACGTTGTTGTTCTTCCACCCGGTGACGGCCTGCTGGTTGATCCTGCTATATTGAGAAAGGAAGTGAAAAAATATGAAGACAGGAAGTTTAAAATTGGCTCATTTACGGCATGCTCAAACGTTACGGGGGTGAGCACACCTTATTATGAGCTGGCCAGGATAATGCATGAACACGGGGGTATCTGCCTGATCGATTTTGCTGCATCGGCCCCTTATGTTGATATAGACATGCACCCGGATGATCCGATGGAGAAACTGGATGCCATATTCTTTTCTCCCCATAAATTCCTTGGAGGACCGGGATCATCGGGAGTTATGGTGTTCGACTCGGCACTTTACAAAAGGGAAGTACCCGATAACCCCGGCGGAGGTACGGTTGACTGGACCAACCCCTGGGGAGAATATAAATATGTTGATGATATTGAAGTGAGGGAGGATGGCGGTACACCGGGTTTTATCCAGGCTATACGTACGGCTCTTGCAATCAATCTGAAGGAACAGATGGGAACCGAAAGGATAAAGGAGAGGGAAGATCAGATTGTGCGGAAAACATTCAGTGAACTGAGATCAATAAGGGGGCTGAAGATACTGGCCGATAAGGTTGAAGACAGGTTGCCGGTGTTCTCATTTTATATTGAAGGCATACATTATAACCTGGTGGTTAAGTTATTAAGCGACAGGTACGGGATACAGACAAGGGGAGGATGTGCATGCGCCGGCACCTATGGCCATTATCTTCTCCAGGTTTCATATGATAAGAGCCATGAAATAACGGAGAAAATCAATAGCGGCGACCTCTCCGAAAAGCCCGGGTGGATAAGGATGTCACTGCATCCGACCACAACTGATGAAGAACTGGATAAAATACTCGCTGCCATAAGAGAAATAGCAGAAAATAAGGAGATCTGGAGGAAAGATTATCTTTACATAAAGGGAAGCAATGATTTTGTACATAAACAGGAATCAGGTCTTTCCGGTGATCTGGTGAAAAACTGGTTCAAAATGAAAAATTAAAAAGCTGAAATGATCATTAAAGAAGTAGTTAATACAAAGGACAGCAGGGCTTTTCTGGAATTTCATAAATGGCATTACAGGGATGATCCAAACTGGGTATGCCCGCTTGATTCTGAATTTAATGCTGTGTTTGATCCGGCTAAGAACAGGACCTTTAAACATGGTATACTGAAAAGATGGCTGCTGCATAACAGTGATAATAAAATTATAGGCCGTATCGCTGCATTTATTGATTATAACCGTTCGAAAGCTTACAGGCAGCCAACAGGAGGAATAGGTTTTTTTGAGGTTATTGAGGATGAAAAGGCCGCTTTCATGTTGTTTGATACAGCAATAAAATGGATGAAGGAAAATGATATGCAGGCAGTTGACGGACCTGTTACCTTCGGATCGAATGAATCGAACTGGGGTCTGCTTGTCGATGGCTTTGTGCAACAGGGATACGGAATGCCTTATAATAAGGAGTATTACAGGGATTATTTTGAGAAATACGGCTTCCGGAATTATTTCAACCAGTACAGCTTCCACCGGGATATAGCTTCTGTGAACGTTTTCCCGGAGAGATTTATGAAAATAGCTGAATGGATAAGCCGTAAACCTGGTTATTCTTTTGAACATTTCAAATTCAGCAATGCTGAGAAATACGTTAATGACCTTGTGGATATTTACAATTCAACATGGTCTGAATTCAGGGAGGATTTCCAGCCAATGGTACCCTCCGATTTCAACGATACTGTCCAGAAAGGCAAAGCATTCCTGGATGAGGAATTGATCTGGTTTGCCTACCATAAGCAGGAACCAATTGCTTTCTTTGTACTTTTTCCCGACCTTAACCAGATATTGAAACACCTGGACGGCAGGCTGCACCTTTGGAATATTCTGAAGTTCTATTACCTGAAACAGAAAAGAACAATGACCCGCATCAGGGCAGTGGTAGCCGGCGTTAAACCAGGTTTCAGAAACAGCGGGGTTGAATCGGCCATCTTCAAATGCCTCTATGATGTCTTTATGAAAAAACGCTATTACAGGGAACTTGAATTGTCCTGGGTGGGCGATTTTAATGAACCCATGCTTTCGGTCTATAAGGCAATAGGAGCCGAACAGGCGAAAACACATGTTACCTACAGGTATTTGATTAACGGGAATATTGAATTTGTTCGCCTGAAGGATGAAATGAAAGAACTTGTGAAGCTAAGTGATAAAAAAGCAGATAATAAATAGGGCAATCCTTTGTGAATTAATATTTCTTGATTAATTTTGCGAGCCCTAAGGAAAAGAAATTAAAAAATAAACAGGAGAGATGAAAAAGGGAATACATCCGGATAATTACAGGTTTGTCGTATTTAAGGACATGTCAAATAATACATCCTTTCTTACCAAGTCGTCAGCTCAGGCCAAAGAAACAGTGAAATGGGAAGATGGTAATGAATATCCGTTAATCAAATTGGAAATATCTGATACCTCGCATCCTTTCTATACAGGTAAGATGAAACTTGTTGACACCGCAGGAAGGGTTGACAAATTCATGAACAGGTACAAAACACATATTGATAAAAAGAAAAAGTAGGACAAGCTGAATTTGTCTGTAAAGCCTCTGGTTATCAGGGGCTTTTTTTATGTCTCCCAGGGCAGTGAATACTGGCATAATCATTGTTGAAAGGAGAAGGATCAAAAAAAAATAAGTGATTTGTGAAAACAAAATGTAATTTTGATATGTCATTGCTATGAAAAGAAAACAAAATAAAGCATTTAATAATATTCTTCTGCCCGAGATCATGGATGATGAAGGTGAGATTATACCCATTATAGCAGATGGTGATGATATGGAAATGGATGAAGCCCATGTGCCTGATGAATTGCCGGTCCTCTCATTGAGGAATAATGTCCTTTTTCCCGGCGTGGTATTGCCTATCTCAATTGGGAGGGCTAAATCCGTAAAACTTATCAGGGATGCTTACCAGGCC
>JBNJHQ010000179.1:0-5451 GCA_051748705.1 Bacteroidota bacterium
CAAGGTGCTTATTGAAACAGATATCGGTTATGCTGAGCGAATGTGCAGTAACAGACTTTACCTGTCCTTCCTGTTCAACACTCCTCAATTCTATCAGCCCGTTCTGATAGCCCGCAGCATAATTTAAATTATCCCTGAATCTGACAACGTCAATGGGGCCTTTCCCGGTATTCAGGGATCTCATCTGTGTATTATCCTTCATATTCCAGAGGTGCAGGTAGCCATTTTCAGAGGCTGCAACAAGATATTTGCCTGAGAGTGACAGATCCAGTGAATTAATGGCTTCACCTCCCTCCATAAGCATGAAAGGTTCCTTTTCCTCAATATCCCATACTATTACCTGTCCGTCATTTGATGCAGATACCAGCTTCTTATGATCAGGCGTGAAGACGAGCGATTCAATTCTGCCCTTATGGCCTTCCAGCTCCAATATCTCACCCTGTCCTGATGCGGGTATTATTCGTATGTTAGCCTGCTCTCCTCCGCATGCAAGCAATTCACCATTATCACTGGAAGTAATGATGTGAATTATTTCATCTCCCTCAAAAATACGGGCCGGCATTTTTGTCCTGTCCCTTAAATTCCAGCGTAATATGTTGCCATCGGTACCCGAGGAACAAAACTCCTGGGTTCCCGGTATTACAGCAAGGCCATGCACTGCGTCATGGTGTCCTTCAAAGGAAAAATGGTTCAGTCCGCCATATTCCTTTTCAACCTCATAAAGACCCATAAATATGTCGGCATCATTATCCATGCCTTCGTTACTTTTGTTAAAGAGGTAAGCCTGGTAAGCCAGCAACACCTGTATATCACCTTCGCCTGTAAATTGTAATGACCTCACCGCCATCCCTTTGCCTGTTGCCACCAGCCTTCTCATCCTTGCACTATCGGCTGTTGCCATGGCCATTTCCTCCCTTATCCTGGCTATTTCAGCATTCCTGCTGGCAAGATCTTTCAGCTTAAGTGCTTCAAGGGCAGTCATCCTGGCTTCGCTGGCAGTCTGCAGTGCCAGTGCCTCCTTTTCCTCTGCTTCCATGGCATTCCTGATTGCTCTCTCGGCACTATCTTCCGCCTCCTGCTTCAGTTCAGTTGCCTGCTTCCTTTGCTCTTCAGCTACCTGCCTGTTCTTCTCGGCCTCCATCCTGCGTGCAAAAGCAAAAAGCATGAGGAACACGGCCACAACAGCTGCCAGGCCAAGGAACATTGATGCCACCCTGCTCCTTACAAGTTGCCTTTTCTGGGCCCTGATCTTATTTTCTTCCTCCCTGATAAATTCCTTTTCACTGGTGCGCAGGTAAACCATTGTTCTTTCGAAAGCAGGATGGTACCTCTCGGCCCAGGTAAGGCTTGGCCTGTTTTCATTTCTCCATTGCAGTGCCAGCTGCAGGTCAGGAGGTCTCAAGAGCGTTGTTTTACCCTCCTGGAACATTGCCGCCGCCTCCGACAGCCTGAGATACATCCTTTCCGATTCAGCCTCCATGTCAACCCAGTGACTGAGCCTGTCCCATATACGCATAAGGCTTTCATGGGAGATATCAATAACCGATTCGCTGCTGAGCTCAATACCTTCGGCAGGAGTAATGAAAGACCTGCCGGAGGACCTGAAGACATTTACAACCTTGATAAGCTCTCTTTCTGAACAGCCCGCTATTGCAGCTATTGTACCCAGCCTTGTGGGGCGTCTCACTCCCTTGTTATCAGGACCTTTCTCGGTGATGGTCCTGAATAAGGTCTCACATATTGATTTTCCCCTTTCATCAAGTTCCTCATAAGCCTCATCCGCGTGTCTTGACATAGCTTCAGACATCTTCCCTATGGCACTGTAATTTGATACTGCCAGTGGTCGTTCAGGCATCTTCATCGACTCCCAGTTTTCCCATGTACGCATAAGGGCGTGCTGCAGCACAGGCAGCCGGTCAGTTCTTTCACCTATTTCACTTATGAGCAGGTCAACCAATTCGTTCTCCATACTGGCTCCCGCATATTCAACCGGTCCTCTAATTGCTTTCCTGTAATCGTCCTCCGTCATATGGGGGATAAGGTAATTACTGCTGTTTATCAGGGCTGTCAATCCCTGGAAATGAGCACAATCGCCCACATACTCGGAACGCATGGTCATTATTATGGAGATACCTGAAGAACTGTCCTTTACGGCATTGACCAGGAGATCCATGAAATACCTGTTATCCTTTTTCCCAACACCTGCCTGGGCGCTTCCTTTAAACCTGAATACTTCCTCAAACTGATCGATAATTATCAGTGACCTGGTTTCCCTGTCTATTTTCAGTTTATCAACAGCGTCAATAAGCCCCTTTTCATCCTTGCGTATAATGCCGTCAATTATTGCCCTGTCTATTTCCTTTTGCTTTAATGCAGGTATACTGGCTGCCAGCATTGAAACGAGGCTGCCCATCGGGTCATTGCCAGGGTGCATGGTCAGTACCTGCCATTTTCTTATATCTTCGCCTGCAGCATCGATAAGCCAGGGTATCACACCGCAGTAGACAAGTGATGATTTGCCACTTCCTGAAGCACCAATAACGGTCACGAACCTGTTTTCGATTAATTTATTCAGCACTACCTCGCTCTGACCTTCCCTTCCGAAAAAAAGGTCACGCTCCTCCGGGGTGAAAGGCCTTAGTCCCGGAAAGGGATTAAAGCGGCCTCCCTGTGAACTTTCAACTCCTGGCATCTTTTTCATAATTCAGATAACAATAAGGGGTTATAACTTTAACTTATGTCTTTTCATGTTTATTCTCTGAAAGGATGCGATCGATGTATCCGGTCATCAGAGAAGAATATTCCGGCTCATTAAAAACGAAGCTCTGTATTTCACTCATATACAGCAGGTGATACCCTCCCGCTTTATCCTCTATCCTGGCAGGGTTAAATATCTTCCCGGCAGTATGCCAGTTAATATGTATCTCTCCTTGAATTTCATCATACCCATATTCCACCGGCCAGAGAATAAATTCCGTTCCGCGGTCAAGCGCAAGCACTTCGTAATCATTCACCTGCCTGAGGTTTTCAGCCAGCGGGGTTAATATATTTTCCGGTATTCCCGGGAATAACAGCAATAATGACCTGAGTTTTCTGTATACCAGTTCATCCTCTACCAGCTGTTCCTTCAGTATCTCATCAAGCTGATCACGGTATAATTTAGGCAGGCGGTACGAACATTTGCTGTAAACATCGTCATAATTCTTCTGCAGGTACCTGCATGATTCTTCTCTTAATATCCTGTGTACGCCAAAAAGGAGGGCAACAAGAAAATCAGTCTCCTCCGGTTTGGTCATATTATATAATTGCCTGATGGCAAGGGCCTTGGTCCATACTCCAATGTGGTTGTAGTCCTTATTGACAAGTTCGTGAATAAGTGAGTCGTAGTCCGGGATCCTGCCCGGGAAGAAGCTGCTGAGCTTTCTGAACCTGTACCTGGCAGACACCCTGTCAAGCAATGCTTTCAGTTGTGGCTTTATACCTTCATCAATAATGATATCAAGCATCTCGAAGGCATAATTAACACTCTCCAGGGTTCCCTCATGCAGCTTATTTCTTATTTCTTCAAGGGTCGTTTTATCATATAATAGTGAAAGAATATCGAACAGGAAATCCATCCACCATTCCGATTCCTTTTCAAGAGCTTCATAAAGAAGCTTATCATTATTTTCCTTCAGAACAATTGAAGCCGAAAGGTTCCATGACAGTAATCCTATGATATCCAGCACTTCGCGACGCAGCCTTTCACGATCTCTCCCACGGGCTTTCCATTCGCACTTTTGCAATCCCCTGACCGCTTCTTTCCTCATCAGCCTGTGCACAGACCATAGCCTGGGCAGCAGGAAATCAATGGCCTGCCTGCCTCCTTCTTCGGCAAAGAGCCTGGCAATAAGTCTTCTCGTCATTATATTACCCGAAGAACGTGCAAAATGCCTTGATAATGCAGTGAAGGCCTGCTCCCCAAAGCTTCGCAGCACCGCGTAAGCATCCCCGGCGATATATTTATTATCCAGGCATTCACATATTTCAGGCAATAATTCTCCAATCCTGAATTTACCGGCAATGTACAGGGTCTCCCTCCTGATATCATTATCCTCATCACGGATAAGTCTCATAAGGTCCGTTACCACCGGTGCTGCCTGCTGGGCCATTATAGCCCGCAGATGCATCTTTTTGTTACTGCTGTCCTCTATTGTGGAAACAAGGTCTTTGGTCCTCCCCAGCCCTTCTTTTTCCAGGCCGGCCTCAATATCCCTCAACACTGATTGCAGCCTCTCTCCCATGCCGTTGCTGTTGTAACGACCCGATTTTAAATACCTGAGCAGGGGTAAGAGGTCCGGGTTAAGGTTATTTTCAGCTTTATTGACAACCTGCCTGATAACCAGCCTGTTGTCAATAATGCTTTCATGTATTTCTGAAGCGGTAATAAGCTCAAAATAGTTATTATCAATATACAGGCCTGCCGAGCCGGGCGAATCAAATATTTCTCTCTCACCATGTTCCGGGAAAGCTTTTTGCCTCATCTCGCTCTCGGTGAGCCTGGTCCTGATAAATTTCCTGTATTCCCTGTAAAGGCGTAATGCAGCAAATACCCATGAAACAGCCAGCAGCACAAGGACCCATGAAAAATGTATCAGCTCCACAAACGCCAGTGCTCCTGTTACTGTCAGCAGTAAACCTGCAATAACCACGGCGACCTCATTCCCCATACCATTTATAAGTGACAGCACATAACGCCCCTGTTTCTGTCCCAGTGGCTGGCATAAAATATTCAGTGAGGGCTTTTCCACTGCAATATTTAAGGACCTGGAAAATACCCGGCTGAATGCCAGTATAAGAAAGAAGAACAAAAATCCCGGAGTGCCTGTTGAAATATCACCGGCAGAGGCAAGGATTATGACAACAACCATAAACAGGCCTATAAGCACGGGTGAGAGGCTAAGGGCTATATCCATACCCTGCCTCTTTACGATCCCTGAAAAGAGAAAGGAATTTATAAGCAGGGCAACTATCATCATCCAGCCCTCGAAAAGACCAAGGAAATTTGCCATGTCATTTTCAGCGGGATAGCGTATCCTGGTTACAGCCATAAATGAATATTGCACAAAAAAGAGCACTATGACAGACAGGGCGAAGAATAAAGCAATTGAGCGCAGGTAAGGATTGCCTGTGAGTGTCTGGGTACCTTTCCGGTTCTCAGCCGGACGTACCTTCATCCCCATGTACTGTTTGCGCCTGGTGATTATATCTGCCTGGACCAGGGATATCACTACTATGCTTATAATACTTATAATAAATATATTGTGGGTGCCAATATTCAATGCAAGCATGGCCGGAACCAGGAAGCTCCCTGTTATCAGACCGGCGATAAGGGCCGTGTTGAGACCGGCGGAAATTTTTTGTTCTTCCTGCTGGCTGAACAGGAGTCCTGCAGTATCCCTGAAAGCCAGC
>JBNJHQ010000180.1:0-5440 GCA_051748705.1 Bacteroidota bacterium
GCTGTTGCTGAAAAGGATGATCCTGTAATCATCATTGAAATTGAGTGTTGTATCGGACAGGCTGAGATGACCTACTATTCTATAGGCAGGCGAAGGCATTCTCTCACCTATATTGAGGTAGAAAATATCTTTTTTCTTATAACCCGAGAACATTGAATAGTACGCATTCTTACCACTGTTGACAGGTTGCAGGAAAAGATCGTTATCGGGTGTATTCAGCGGGTATCCCATATTGGAAGGGGCTTGCCATTTATTACCATTCCTACTGGCTTTGAAAATATCAAATCCCCCTATATTTGTGTGTCCTTCAGAGCTGAAGAACAGTATTGAATCATTTACACTTATGAATGGTGTTTCTTCATTGTATGAAGTATTTATTTCAGGTCCGATATTTTTTGCCTGTGACCATTCTCCCTGTGGGTCTTTTTCAGAGACATAGATATCAAGGCCTCCAAATCCCCCTTCCCTGTTGGAAGTAAAGTAGAGTTTCTGTCCATCGGAGGAGACAGATGCGTGTGATTCGTAGTACTTTGTATTGATATTATTATTTAGTTTGCTTATTTCAGACCACTTCCCGTTTTCAAATTCTGACACATAAATATTACCATCGAAATTATCCTGTTTATAGAGATACAGCTCGGAGCCATCATAGTTAAGTGCACTTGTTGAGCAATCTGTGTGGCCCCCCAGCTCACCGCTTATGTTGACCGGTTCACCCCATTCACCATTTTCTTTTTTGACGAAATATATGGTATTCTCCAGGCCCCTGCTTTCGGTAAAGGCCATAGTATTTCCATCACCGCTTATTACAGGGTTGATATTGAATGATCCCAGGTTTATTCCGGGGCCCAGGTTTCTTGTCCCAAAAAGAGTAGGGTTCTCAATAGCTTCCATGGCATTATGGCATGCACTTATCTGCTGGTCGATGAAGTCGGCATTTTCCAGCATCTGCTCATCTGTCATAAGTTCCTTCAGCCGGGCATAAGTGTCCAGTGCCCTTTCAAATTCATAATTTATTTTATAGGCCGATGCAAGTGAGTAGTAAGCTTCAAGGGGAGCATTGTTTTCCCTGTACCTGCCGGGCTTGGCATCATAACTGGCTTTCTTTACAGCATCTTCAAGATAGGGGATAGACTTTGTTTTCTCGTCAGGTATATGCAGAAAACAATCACCTATCTTGAATTTAATATTGGCATTATCTGCCATATATTCATCCAGTATGAGATAGAGTGGATTGGCAAGTTCATATTCTCCAAAGAGGTAATGTGATTCGGCTTCTTTGAAAATATTTCTTAATTCACCACTCTGGGCACTTATTTGCATCGCAATAAGAAGAAATAAGAAGGTAGCAGTTTGTTTCATTATGGACTCACTTAAATTTTATCAAATAGATATCCTCCTTACCATATCCTTTACCTTCCCTGAAGACGGAGATATATCCCGACTCCCCCTTATCAATCGGCATGAAGAATATGTCATCGTCAGAAGTGTTTAATGGATAACCAAGGTTCTCAGGTTTGGACCATTTATCGTTTTCCAGTTTATCTGCCCTGAACAGGTCAAAGCCTCCCATGTTAAAATGACCCTGTGAGGAGAAGAACAATCTCTCACCATTGTTAACAAGGAAAGCCCTGTCTTCATTGAACGGTGTATTTATTTCAGGTCCGAGATTGACCGCTTGTCCCCAATTACCATCGGCATCTTTATATGATATGTAAAGATCAAGTCCTCCCATCCCCCCGGGACGGTCAGAAGAAAAAATCATCATTGTGCCGTCTTCCGTTACACAGGCATGCGACTCCCAGTGTTCAGTATTGATCATATCAGGCAGGGCTTCGGCAGGAGACCATGTACGCCCGTTATAGCTGCTGATATAAATATCACTGTTATAATCGTCATCCCTGGACATATACAGTGTATTGCCCCTGTCGGCCAGGCAGGATATGTAAAGATCACCATCTGATTTGAGCTCGGGTGTAATATTCACGGGGCTGCTCCACCTGTTCCTCTCCTTGCGTGAGATAAATACAGCATCATAGAATTTCAATGATGACATAAAGGCGAAGGTTGAACCGTCAGATGACATTATTGGATTAAAGTTACTGTTTGCATCATTGAAATTGTCCCCTGCATTTATTTCTTCAAACTTAACAGGATTATCCATCAGTTCCCTGGCGTTATCACATACATTGATCTGGTGTTCGATAAACAGGATGTTATCTGTATCATCTTCCATTAATGTCCCGAGATAATTCTTATATGCTTCTTTTGCTTTCTGGAACTGGTAGTTAATACGGTAGGCATTGCCGAGATAATACCATGCGGTGTAAGGAGCTTTTTCCTGGCGCAGTGATCCTTCCTGGTATGATGCTTCAGAGTTTATTGCTGCTTTCTCGAGGTAATCAATGGCCAGGTGCTTCTGTCCAGCAATTCCCAGGTAGCACAGGCCTATCCTGTAGGCAATGTTATAATTCTCCGGGTAAGTCCGGTAGAGGGACAGGTAATAGGGGAGGGCATCTAAATAATCTTCGAACATCAGGAAATATTCGGCTTCCAGGAAAGTCTCCTGATCCTTCTTGAAATTTTGGGATGATAGATTCAAATTTACCAGAAACAACACTAATAGGACTGTCAGTATTCGATTCATATCCCGGGAGATTTGGTTATAACAAAAATATTAAAATATTAACAATAACAAAACTACCAGGGGAAATACCGGGATAGCTTTTGATTTTACTGATGACTGCTTTCCTCTTTCTTTTTTCTCCTGTACAGCAGGAAAATGAGTACTATCATCATTCCACCCAGTAAAATCCACAAGGCCAGTAAGTTTTTCCCTTCACGTAAATCGAGGTAAGAGATAATTTCTTCAGCTGTTTTATTTGAAGTATTTATAAGTTTGGATAATGCTTCAAACACTTCATTATTATTATAAGCGTGTTGGCCGGCGCTACTGAGGAGGTAATCTATTACATCCTCAGGCTTATTGATCTTCAATGCATCAGGATCGATAACTGCAAGTACATTCTTAAGAGCAGGGCCTGCAAAGTCCATCAGGCGGTTTATAAAATCCTGTGCATCATCATCAGCACCGGCTGACATTGCTGCAATAAGCCTTGTGAGCATTTCTTTTTCTGCACCGTCTTCAATAGCAACGGAGTACATTGATTGCAGCCATTCTCCGGCATGCCTTATCTGCAGCTCGTTGGTTTTGGATACAGCATCTTTAATGAGTTTTGATTCGTCGCCGGCACTTACTTCATTCATCACCTGGCCCATGCGGTCAATTGATTCCGCTTCTCTGGAATGCAATGCATCCAGGCTGTCCAGTGTTTTTTGGCGGGCAATAAGCTCCTGGTCTCCGGGTTCGTCCAGAATATCTTCGTCTATATCTTCCCCTGCTTCGGTTACGGCTAAAAGGGTTTCGCTGATATCCTGTACTGTTTCAAATCCTTCACCTGCATGTACCTGGTAATTTTTGACATGGGTATTGCCAAAGCGGTCTTTCAGGGTAAAGCGGATATTATTTGCTCCCTCGTGTATGGCACTTCTGTAAGTGAATGCAGGATCATTGACATAGAATTGTTCAGTTATCAGCAGGCTGTCGTTCATTCTTTGTTCCACTACCAGCACTGACATCGGTTCGAGCATCATTTCAATGGTTGCGGTATCTCCCTGTATGAACATAAGCGAGTCGTCAGCTGAAATTAAGTCAATCCGGGCTGTATAATCCGACCTGCTCAGTACCTGTGTCGGGAGTTCAATGACGTTGCCGCTGTGGTCCAGGGCAAATTCAAATTCTTTCTCCAGTTTCCTGTAGCCGTCAGCTTCATATATCAGGGTATACTTACCATGTTGCATCCCGAACTCATATTCCCCGTTACGGGCATCCGAATATATAACCTTCAGTGTGTCGCGATTCTGCCGATCAGCTATGCTTATCCTCACACTATCACGGTACCGGCTCATGAGGCCTTCCTGTCTTACAATTCCCCTTACCATGAAAGATCTCGGGTTTTCATCGGAATAGATTTGAAGTCTGAGAATATCTTTTCCTCCAAAGCCATCCTCGTCAAATCTTGAAATATAAGCCAGGTATTTATTTTCCACGGGGGAAAAGAAGATATCATCGTCGGTTGTATTCAGGGGGTAACCCATATTTACCGGCTCTGACCATTCGTTTTCACCGGATCTTGATGAAGAGAAAATATCATAACCTCCCATGTTATAATGTCCTCTTGAGCTGAAAAACAGTGTGTTGCCACTACTGTCAATAAAGGGGCTTTCCTCATTGAAGGGAGTATTTATTGTTGGGCCCAGGTTAACAGCCTGTCCCCAGTTACCAAGACTGTCTTTTTCGGAGACATATATATCCAGTCCTCCGTAAGTTCCTTTCCTGTTGCTTGTAAAATACAGTTTTCTCCCATCTGCTGAAATACAGGCATGTGATTCCCAGTATTTGGTATTTATATTATCGTTCAGTTTACCGGCAGGTGACCAGCGGCCGTTTGAGAACCTGCTTACATAGATATTTCCGTCATAGCCGTCATTCCTGTAGATATACATCTCATTACCGTCGGGCGACAATGATGTTGTATATCCGTCATCGATAAGCAATTCCTCCTGTATTTGTCTTGGGGCCGTCCACCCGTCCTGGTTTTTCCTGGAATAGAAAATACCTTCATAAAAAGGCAGCTCACGTGTAAAGACTATTGTTCTTTCGTTGGCTGACACTACCGGGTTGACATCAAAGCGGGGGCTGTTTATATATTCACCCTGGTTCTCAAGTTCCAGGTAAATGGGGCTGTCCATAAGTGTTTTAGCAATATGGCAGGCTTCAATATGCTGTTTAACGGTTGTTGAATCATACAATTTCGGGTCCATTCCCTCGTAAAAAAGGCGGTATGTTTCCAGTGCCTTATCCAGCTGGTTGCTTATCCTGTAAGCAATACCCAAATAAAAAAAAACGTCGTAGGGTGCTTCTGTTTCCCTGAATCTATCCTCCCGGTAACTGTCGTTTATATGTCGTGATGCATCCTGGAGGTAAGGAAGTGATTTTTCCTTTTCACCAGGTATATTCAGGTAGCATATGCCGATCCTGTACTTATAGTTGTAATTGTCAGGATTAGTTTCGAGGAGATTCAGATAGAGTGGGAGAGCTTCTTCATATTCTTCAAAGAGGAACCACGACTCGGCCTCGTGAAACATATTCCTGATATCCCTGCGGCTCTGTGCCGTTATGATTGTTGAATTAAGTATTAAGGCAAGCAGGAGCAGTTTAATGGCCTGTCTGTTCATTTGTGCTTGAATTCATTTATCCAAAACTACTAATATTAAGACAAATATTAAAAAAAAAGGATCAATAAAGATGATCCTTTTATATTTGTTTTCAACACTTTTTCAAAGGGAAAGGTCCTCGATGAATTTATTTTTCATAAAG
>JBNJHQ010000181.1:0-5395 GCA_051748705.1 Bacteroidota bacterium
ATCCTGAGCCTGTAACATCAAAAACCTGAGGTAAATAATGGTCTAAGGACCCAAAAGACATAAATGTACCCGGAGCATTCTGATTATTATATTCTGTAAGTATCCATCCAGATGATCGGGCAATATTTGATATTCGAAATTCATCTATCCGTCCTTCATAATCTCCATGAGTGAAAACTGGATTATATCCATATGCAGCACCAACTCTAATATCATTTAAGGAAGGCTTGTTGGTCAAAGCGACATTGCTGCTTCCAACAAAATTGCCATTTAAATATAATTCATGAAAATTACTATTATACCGCCCTATAACTGTCACATAGTACCAACTTGATGTGCTTAAGCTAGTCAAATATGTAGTCTGGGCGTCGAAATCGTTACTACATTCAAAATACCATCGCAGAGAATTGGAATTAAACGCAGAAAAGAAATACTTTGCACTAGCACTATTACTGAGATCAAATAATGTTCCATCAGTAATATCGTTAGTATTAAACCATAATGAGATTGAGAAATCTCCGTTGTTAATTGTTGATTGACTGATTTGAAAGTACTGACCTGAACCGTCTATACTTCTGGCATTTGAAATAATACCGTTCTCTGTATTTGTGGTGAAGCTGTTATTTGCATTATTGCCATTGCCAGATGCATCAGCTAAGCCTGTGAGATGCCATACTCCATCATAGCTTCCATTCCACGTAGATGTTGTTGACGGATCTGCTCCAATGGATGAATTCCCAAAATAAAGATAAAAACTATGGCCACCAGCAGGTAATGAAGGAATCCGAACCCATGCTACTACCTCACCTGATACAGGATTATAGCTTTCAAGCTCATGGTCAAGTGGATTAATATTATCCTCTGAAAATACAATATCCCAACCTGAGGCATTCTCAACATAACCTCCGTTGGCTATGGTCCTGAGATCATTGTCTGTAACTGATACCAGCACAGGAAAATCCGTATGGGGACCTCCACTAACCTGAGCAGCGGGTATGGTAACAGTTTTGCGATAAGCATAACCCGTGAGCCATTGAGCACTTAATGCCTGGGTAAATATGAGAGCCACTGCAAGTAATACAATCTTCCTTGAAAGTGGATAAAATCTCTTATTAGTTAGATTATGGGTGAGGTTGGTTATATGTATCAGTATAGGTTTCACAAATAAGAAAAAAATTACACCTTCGACCAGTCTTTGTCTCTGGTCAAAACTATTAAAGTTTTATACGTTACTTCATACACTTTGTTGTATGAACACCATTAAATCTATATCTTATGACTATAAATCTGACTTTTAGGTTGCATTTAATATGCTCTTTCAACAGCAAATAAATATAAGGGGTTTTTTATCATCAAAACAGCACTATTTGATGAAGAGCGTTTTAATAAAGCCGAATGTTATTAACAATTTTATGTAAGACCTGAATTATGGAGGTAATACCGGCTTATTTTATGCCCTGTCCACAGATGTGACTGTGGCTATTATTTTCGGAGTGGACCCGGTATTTTAACATTACCCCAGGGCTAGACAATCAGCATGGCATCACCATAGGTGCCGAAACGGTACTTCTCCTTAACTGCTTCCTCATAAGCCTCAAACACCAGGTGGTATCCTCCAAATGCAGCTACCATCATAAGCAGGGTTGAATAAGGAAGGTGGAAATTACTTACCATCATATCGGGAACACTGAACTCATAGGGAGGAAAGATAAATTTATTCGTCCACCCGTCAAAGGGCTTCACATTTCCATCTGTCGAAACCGAGCTTTCCAGGGTCCTTACAACCGTTGTCCCGACAGCGCAAACATTATTCCTCATCTTTTTGGCGGCATTGACCTGATCAGCCGCTTCCTCTGATATAAGTATCCTCTCCGAATCCATCTTATGCTTTGTGAGGTCTTCCACATCAACGCTTCTGAAATTACCAAGGCCTACATGAAGGGTTATCTCGCTGAAACCAACACCAAGTATCTCAAAACGCTTCAACAGCTCCCTGCTGAAATGCAGTCCCGCAGTCGGAGCAGCCACCGCCCCCTCATGCTTGGCAAAAATAGTCTGATACCTCTCGTTATCTTCGGGTTCGACAGGACGCTCAATGAACTTGGGTAGAGGTGTCTCTCCCAGGCTGTAAAGTGTGTTCTTAAATTCTTCATAAGAGCCGTCATAAAGAAATCTCAAAGTCCTTCCCCTTGAAGTAGTATTATCAATTACTTCGGCTACCAGCACATCATCTTCTCCAAAATAAAGCTTATTACCTATCCTTATCTTCCTGGCAGGGTCAACGAGAACATCCCATAAACGCTGTTCACGATTCAGTTCACGAAGGAGAAAAACCTCAATCTCCGCGCCTGTTTTTTCCTTGTTTCCAAAAAGACGTGCCGGGAAAACCTTTGTATTGTTGAAAACCAGCAGATCATTCTCACTGAAATACTCAATAATTTCCTTGAATACCCGGTGCTCTATCTTACCTGTTTTCCTGTCAACCACCATCAATCGTGATTCATCCCTGTTCTTAGACGGGTATAAGGCTATCAACTCCTGTGGTAATCTGTACTTAAATTGAGATAACTTCATTAATTATTTTTTAAATGTTCTTCTTAAAATATCCACCCTTATACGTGCAAAAATCAATATTGTTTCAAATTGATAAAATTTTTATAGAAATATTTCCTGCAAGCCGTCAGCTTTCACGGAAAGAATTCATAAGCTGTTCAAAATATATCAGCTGCATTGCATCATCCAGTTTGTATTCGCCTATGGCTGTCCTCTTAAGCGCTGAAAGATAGGCACCACTGTCGAGGTATTTACCAAAATCCCTGGCAAAAGACCTTATATAGGTTCCCTTACTGCACAATATTCTCAGGCTAACCAGTGGAAGGTCAAAATCTACAAGCTCCAGATCATAAAAAACCACCTTCCGGGCTTCCATCTTAATATCTATTCCCTTGCGCGCATAGTCATAAGCCCTCCTGCCATTAATATTCTTTGCTGAAAAAACAGGCGGTACCTGTTCATATTCACCCCTGAAATGCTCAAGAGCTTTCGCGATCATTTCCCTGTTTATATGCCCCGTTTCAAACCTGCCGTCAACCTCTGTCTCCAGGTCAAAAGAAGGTGTTGTTTCACCCAGGTGTAAGGTAGCGATATATTCCTTATTTCTATCCTGTAGCTCACTTATTTTTTTTGTGTATTTGCCTGTGCATATAATCATCAGTCCGCTGGCAAGAGGATCAAGAGTGCCTGCATGGCCTACCTTTATTTTTTTATACCCGAATGTATTCCTGATAATATTCTTTACTTTTTTTACAAGGTCAAAAGATGTCCAGTACAGTGGCTTGTCAAATAATAGCAACTGCCCTTCCAGGAAGTCGGTTTGTTTATCTATTATCATCCTGCAAATATTATTGCGAGCAAGCCTATCAGTATACAATAGATACCGAACCAGTATAATTTTCCCCTTTTCACCAGGTTAACCATCCACCTGCATGCCAGGTATCCTGTCAGGAAAGCAGCCACAAAGCCTGCTATTATTGCCCCGGGCCCAACTGAATTTGCTGAAGAAAAATCGCCATCAAACAATTTCAGCAGGTTTGCCCCTATCACCGGTATCAAAACCATTAGGAAGGAGAAACGAGCCAGGTTTTCCTTTTTATTGCCAAGCATCAGTCCGGTCGAAATGGTTGCCCCTGAACGCGAAATACCTGGCAATACCGCCAGAGCCTGGGCCACACCGATAATAAAAGCATGAAAATATCCTATTTCCCTTCTCCTGTCTTTCATAAAGTGTGATCCTATCAGCAGTGCTGCCGTCACCAGCAGCATAAAACCAACGAATACTATATTACCCTCAAAAAAGGATTCAATCTCCTCCTCAAAAAACAAACCGGTAACAGCCACCGGTATCATGGAAACAAGTATTTTCAGAACGTATTCTGTCTCCCTGTTCATCCTGAACTTCAATGTTCCCTTTATGAGCTCAAGCACCTCCTGCCGGAAGACCACCAGTGTGCTCAGTACAGTTGCCCCGTGCACTGCAACTGAAAAACTGAAGCTTGATACTGCATCAATGCCGAAAAGGTGTTTTCCAATTTCAAGGTGGCCGCTGGAACTGACGGGTAAAAATTCTGTTAATCCCTGGATAATACCAAGGATTATTGCTTCCACTAAATTCATAATCCAATGTGACTAATGATATTACTCCCCTGAGCGCGGCTTCTTCATTATCGCCCATATTTCAAAAACAAATCCCGCCAGCACAACAAGAGGAGCCAGAGTAATGCGCCTGAAACTGAAAATTGCATCAGAAAATTCATTAGGGTCTTCACTTTTGCCTCCAATCATAAGAAGGAAGCCTACAACTATTATCCCGAAACCGATGGCCATCAATTTGAAGTTCTCCCTGCCCAGGGCAAAACCGTTTTCTTCCTTTTTTGTCTTTTTCGCTACCATATCAGTAATAAAGTTTATCTTCCGAAATTCCCAGGTACTTGGTAACTGAGAAGAATGTTGATACCAGGTTTATCAATATGCCTATTGCAATAATCCCTCCAAACAAATATATTATTAACCCGATATCCTGAAGTGTAAATAATAAATAAAACTCCTTTTCAACAAAGAATAATATTGCCATGAGCAAAACAATTGCCAGGAGGGCAGCTATTATTCCGTGTATAACACTGCGTAAGAGGAAAGGTCTTCGTATGAAAGACCTTGTGGCACCCACGAGTTGCATGGTGCGTATGATAAAACGTTTTGAATACACCGATAACCTTATGGTATTATTAATGATGGTAAGTGAGATAAATAGGAGCAAGCCGCTGAAGATTAACAGGAAAGCACTTATTTTCTTTACATTCTCATTTATGAGGTGAAGAAATGATTCCTGAAAATATACTTCATTAACCACGTCATATTCCATAAGGTAGCGTTCAATATTAAGTACGCTGTCAGGATGTGTGTAATCGGCCAGCAGGTACACATCGATCGACGGCAGCAGCGGATTATAACCCATAAAGGTCAGGAAATCTTCTCCAAGGTCTTCCCTGAGGTTTTCAGCTGCCTGTTCCTTTGAAATATACTCGGTGCTTTTAACAAAATGCTTGGCATCGAGATCTTTCTGCAACATCCGTATATCAGCTTCCTTGGCATCCTCATCAAGCATTACTGAAAAGCTGAGGCTCTCACGGAAGTAGTCAGACAGTTCGCGTGCATTTATCAGCACAAAACCCAGCAGGCCCAGCAGGAATAACACAAGAGAGATACTCACTATCTGCGTAAGATAAGAGCTTCTCAGTCTGCCTTTGGATATATCTTCCTGATATTTAACCACCATTCATGATTTGCCTGCAAAGATACAATTAATCCAGAATAGTTATCCAGTTAAAAGTATCGGGTA
>JBNJHQ010000182.1:0-5279 GCA_051748705.1 Bacteroidota bacterium
AAGAGCTTCCTTTCCATCAAGGGCCGTGTCAATGTTCTTTACCTTTGATCCGAGTGATATGGTAACGATCTTCTGGTTCGTAACATTATCTTCGACAAGTAGTATATTGGCATCTGCCAGTGACTTTGTTCTATGCATTCCGGTGTCAAGTCTTCTTATTTTTTCACCAATGGCAGAAACTTTGCTTTCCTCACTTACATTGTCAAGCGGCAGGGAAAAGGTGAAAACTGTTTTGCCATCCTTTTCATCATATGAATATTCCCCTTCCATCAGGTGGATGATTTTTCCTGACAGGCTTCCGGCTATTGTGTCCTTATCCACAGTCATGTAGGTGTCGCCGGGTAAAATGTCAGTCTCCATAAGGAACTCAATCACATCGGTCTTTTCACCATGCGATTTTAATAGCACGGAAATATTGATTTCAGCCTCCTCAGATCCGGGGATGGATGACCACATACTGAAGATATCAATGAAGATCTGCTTGATGGCTATGGGGTCGCCCCTGTATTCCTTCCTGATGGTATTATCCCATGACAGTTCGGAATCTATCCGGCCTGTGGCTTCAATATCCAGCAGTTCGATAGTATTGTCTATTGTTTTTCTCAGGTCAAACCTGATGTTTTTCCTTGGCACAATTGATATTTCTCCTGCAGACCTCATTGTAAGTTCGTTAAGAGCTGAAATCATATTATTGGTGGATGAAATAAGTGTGTCCAGGAGCTCCTTCTGTTTACCGCTGACGTTTAAGTCACAAAGCAGGTCATTGATGAGAGGAAGGTTATTGAGTGGTGTCCTGATCCTGTGTGAGAAATCTGCTATGTAGCTGTCCTTTTTACTTATAAGCTCATGCATCCGCTTTATTTCCTCACGGGTTTCCTTTATATGGGCTTTTGTAATGAAGAAAATGATAATGCTGAGAAATAAACTGGTAATGAGTAATATGATACTGATAATCCATAATTCCAGCAACACTGTTGCCGTGGTTCCGGCAAGGAGTAAAACCAGTATAACAGATGGAATGGTCTTTTCTTTAAACCATTTCTTGAATACCGGAAGTAAATTATTCTGTTCCGTCTTATTATCTTTGGCAGACTTGATTCCCATCTTGATAAATGGAATTATATTGCATGAGTAAAGATATGAAAATTCTTTTTTACCTTTCATTAAAAGCTTAATTTTGTTTGTACGGTATGAAATTTGATAGCTTTAGCTGGTAAAAATATAGTTTATGAGGAAAGGAATATACATATTGATTATTGCCGTTTTTTCGCTTAAGCTGTCCGGCCAGGAAGGCGAAAGGGAAATGGTTGAATTTACCCCTGATTTCAGGTTTAATGATGGTATCTTCCTGAGTTTTGACCAGGTAAAGGAGAACAGACCTGTTTCAAAAGCCAAAATATTGACTTCAGCCGATTATAATGCGCGCGATTTTTTCAAACAGGTTTTTGCAAATGATAAGATTTACTTCTATGATGCCATGGGGATAAGGCAGGAAGTAAGCAATGATGAAATATGGGGCTATGCCCGCAACGGCATACTTTATGTTCAGGTGCAGGGAGGTTTTAACAGGGTAACATATGTGGGTAATATATGTCACTTCGTGGCTGATATAACCACATATGACAGGAGGTATTACGGGTCGCCTTACGGTTATTATGATCCATATTATTCTCCTTATTCCTATAATTATTACAATCCCTACTACAGTCCCTATTATATGCCTTACAGGCCAACTACGGTATCCAGGAATGAACTGGTGCAGTACATGATAGAATTTGAAACGGGCAAGCTCGTTGAGTATGACCTGAAAAATGTTGAATTATTGCTGATGAAAGACCCTGAACTGTATGACGAATTTATGAAGCTGAGCAAGCGGAAAAAGAAACAGATGATGTTCCTTTACCTGAGAAAATACAATGAAAAACATCCTTTATTTTTACCTGAATAATATTATGATAAAAAGACTTACGATTTTTCTGGCAATATTTTTTACATGTGGAAGCTTATATTCACAGGCACCTTTCCCCGAACCTGACGAGGTCGAACGCTTCTATAATACCAAAACCCTTGTTGTGCTCGAGGACCAGATGTTTTCACCCTACAATGCCTTTATCAGGGAAGCGGTGAATGCATACTGGGAACTCACGGAATTTGAATTTATAAGTTCATCCGAGTTCAATAAGAAAAGAAGAGACCCTTCATATTCATTTATTGTTCTTACTTCCACCAGGTTCGACAGGGACAGATCAGGGACCTTTTTCAATTTTATTAATCTTTTGCTCGGCAAGGATGTGGGCAGGATTGAAGAGATGCCTGAATTTTGTGCCATACCCCTGTCTGTAAAGGATGCCGACGACACTGAATATTCGCATAAGCTCGGGATCGTACTGAGGTTTATGCAGTCACATGTCAATCATATAAGGGAGGATCCTTCACTTAAAGGGAAGAAGTACCTTAATTATTATAATAAATTTGTCCCCGAGGCCCTGGATAAAACCATCCTGGTCTCTGAAGACGACCTGGTACCGGAACTCAGGACAGAGGAGGCTGCTGATAGGTATTATCCCGATAACCTCAGGGTGGTGAGCCAGGACCAGGTGGATGAAGCTATAAGGGAAAAGGCCGAAGATACACTTGTCCTACACAGGGTGGGGCCGGTGAAAGCTGAAAAAGGTGGCTTATGTTTCAAAATGCTCCTTGGCACGGATGATGCCAGGATGTATTTTTACGGCGAGCACAGGATATCTGACAGGAGGCCGAATGGCTTACTGGTTAATGACCTCAAGCGTATTGGAAGATTCTGAAAATGCAGCATGATCTCAAATTAGCCGTCTTTATATAAAACTGAAAATATGAATGAAATCAGAGTTTTAACAGAGTCAGAAAGGAACTGGGCTATGTTTTGTCACCTGAGTACCTTTTCCGGTCTAATCATACCCTTCGGCGGCATAATCGGACCACTTATCTGCTGGTCGGCCAGAAAGCATGAATCAGTGTTTGTTGACCAGAACGGGAAAGCAGCACTTAATTTCCAGTTATCCATGCTCCTGTATACAATAATCTGTATTCCGCTGATGTTTATCATTATTGGTTTTGTACTGCTGGGAGCTTTACTGGTCCTTGAACTCGTTTGTGTCATACTGGCAAGTATTAAGGCAGCACAGGGAGAAGATTATAAATATCCACTCAGTATACCGTTTATACAATAAGCCGCGGGAGAGTGAAATATCACCGGCAACTGCCACGGGTATTAGGAATCCTATCGCTCATGCAGTAAGCCGCGGGAGAGTGAAATATCACCGGCGGCTGGCAGTGAATATCACCCGGTCAGACAATACGGTCATCAACCGGCGAACAGGGTAATTCAGAAGTGCCTGATTCCGGTCTTCGAATATTAGATTGTTTTTCTTAATTTTACGCCTTAATCAAATTTGCGGAATTAATGGCAAGAGGACCCGCTATTCCAAAAGGAACAAGAGATTTTGGTCCTGCTGAAATGCTCAGGAGGAATTATATTTTCAATACCATACGTACGGTTTTCCGACTCTATGGATACCAGCCTGTTGAGACCCCTGCCATGGAAAACCTTTCTACACTGCTTGGCAAATATGGCGAAGAGGGAGACAGGCTTTTGTTTAAAATACTCAACTCCGGAGATTTTTTATCGGATATAGACAGGGAAAGCCTTCTCAATGCCGGTCCCGGCGAACTATCGCCTATGATCGCGGAAAAGGGCTTACGCTACGACCTTACCGTACCCTTTGCACGTTATGTGGTTCAGCATCGTAATGAAATAAGTTTTCCATTCAAGCGATATCAGATACAGCCTGTATGGAGGGCTGATAAACCACAGAAAGGAAGGTACAGGGAATTTTACCAGTGCGATGTTGATGTGATAGGAGACAACTCATTATTCAATGAATATGAGTTGATAAAGATCATAGATGATGTTTTTTCACGACTTTCCCTGAGGACTGAGATACGTATAAATAACAGGAAACTACTGAATGGTATTGCTGAAATAATTGGCGAAAAGGATAAAATAGGTGATATCACTGTGGCCATTGACAAGCTTGAAAAGACCGGCCTTGATAATGTAAACCGGGAACTGGCAGAAAAGGGTCTCTCTGATGCTGCCATCAGCAGCTTACAACCCATATTATTTCTTGAAGGTACGGCTGAAGATAAATTCACCAGGCTGGAAAACATTTTGAAGGGTTCAGAGGATGGAATGAAGGGCCTGGGTGAGATGAGAATACTTTTCGGATATTTGAATAATGATACCCTGGTATCCTCCTGTATTTTTGACCTTACACTGGCAAGGGGCCTGGATTATTATACCGGTGCCATTATAGAAGCCCGGGCAAGGGATATGGAGATAGGCAGTATCTGTGGTGGTGGAAGGTATGATGACCTTACGGGTATTTTCGGGCTTGAAGGTGTTTCCGGTGTGGGTGTATCCTTTGGAGCAGACCGCATATATGATGTGATGAACCAGCTTGACCTCTTCCCAGGGAAATCAGAACAGGATACAAAGGTGCTTTTTCTTAATTTCGGGGAAGAAGAAGAAAAGTATACAATTCCAGTTCTGAACAGTCTGCGGGCAGAAGGACTGCCATCTGAATTATTCCCTTCACCTCTCAAGATAAAGAAGCAGATGGCCTATGCCAATAAAAGAGATATTCCATGGGTGGTCATTGCAGGTGTTGAGGAGATGAAGGAAGGCAAACTGACCCTTAAGAATATGAAATCAGGTGAACAGACTTTAATCAATAAGGATGATCTTATTGATTTGATCAAAGAGACAAAATAAGGCCTTATAATGCATAAGATATTTAAAATCATCCCAAAAGCCTTTCAGGAAAAAACTATAAGGGATATACTTGACGATGGGTATAAACTTGAACTGGATGGTGAGTCAGCCCGGCTTATCAGTACCTGCAGGGCATACCTTGATAAAATGATTGAGAATCATGATGAACCTGTTTACGGTGTTACCACCGGTTTTGGTGCCCTTCATGACAGGATCATAAGCAAAGACCAGTTGAACAGGCTTCAGAAAAACCTTGTTATGTCCCATGCCTGTGGTACGGGCAGGGAAGTAAGGGATGATATTGTAAGGCTTATGCTGCTTTTTAAAATACATGCACTCAGTCTCGGCAGATCCGGTGTGCAGATGAAAACTGTTGAAAGGCTGAAAGATATGTTTAATGAAGGCGTTTACCCTGTTGTTTTTGAGCAGGGTTCACTTGGTGCTTCAGGCGACCTGTCGCCCCTGG
>JBNJHQ010000183.1:0-5263 GCA_051748705.1 Bacteroidota bacterium
GTTGTACGTGAGCTCGTTGGTCACGGACTGGGCAAAAAGCTTCATGAATCGCCCGAAGTTCCTAACTATGGCAGGAGAGGCAGGGGGCCGAAACTGAAGGAGGGACTGGTCATATGCATCGAACCCATGATAAACATGGGTGGCAGGAGTGTAAGGCAGATGAATGACGGGTGGACGGTGAAGACGCTTGACGGCTTACCTTCCGCACATTTTGAGTATGCTGTGGCAGTTAAGAAAAATGAAGCTGATATATTAACGACATTTAAATTTATTGACGAAGAATTGAGTAAAAAAAATTAATATGGCTAAGCAACCTTCTATAGAACAGGACGGAACTATAATTGAAGCTCTATCCAATGCTATGTTCAGGGTCGAGCTCGAAAATGGTCACGTTATTACAGCTCATATCTCGGGGAAGATGAGAATGAACTATATAAAAATATTGCCCGGTGACAGGGTAAAGGTTGAAATGTCACCATATGATTTAACCAAGGGAAGAATAACATTCAGATATAAATAAAAAAGATTGCAGTAATGAAAGTAAGAGCATCTGTTAAAAAGCGTAGCGCCGACTGCAAAATTGTCAGGAGGAAGGGACGCTTATACATTATAAATAAGAAAAATCCCAAGTTTAAACAGAGACAGGGATAATTTATATAACTTTGCACACATTTTAAACAAAAGGTATATATGGCACGAATAGTAGGTGTAGACTTACCAAAAAACAAAAGGGGTGAAGTAGCCCTGACATATATTTACGGGATAGGACGCAGCAATGCCCGTAATGTTCTGACAAAGGCCAAAGTTGACTGGGATAAGAAAGTTAAGGATTGGAATGATGATGAATTAACAAAGATCAGGAAAATTCTTAACGATCAATATAAGCTCGAAGGTGAACTCAGGTCTGATGTTCAGCTCAGTATCAAGCGGTTGATGGATATTGGCTGTTACCGTGGTATACGTCACAGAACAGGTATGCCGGTGAGGGGTCAGAGTACGAAAAATAATGCTCGTACCCGTAAAGGAAGGAAGAAAACTGTGGCTAATAAAAAGAAAGCTGTTAAATAAGAGAATTATGGCAAAGAAATCCGGAGCATCAAGAAAAAGAGTGGTGAAGATAGAACCTGTTGGACAGGCTCATATTCACTCTTCATTCAATAATATAATTATTTCACTGACAAATAATGCAGGCCAGGTTATAACCTGGGCCTCATCAGGAAAGATGGGATTCAGAGGATCCAAGAAGAATACACCCTATGCTGCACAGATGGCAGCTGAAGATTGTGCCAGGGTTGCATATGACCTTGGACTGAGAAAGGTAAAGGTATTCGTTAAGGGACCCGGCTCGGGCAGGGAATCAGCCATAAGGTCAATTCATAACTCGGGTATAGAGGTAACAGAGATAGTGGATGTTACACCAATGCCACATAACGGATGCCGCCCGCCTAACAGGAGAAGGGTATAAACAAATTGAATAATTAAGGAGAATAAAAATTTTTTTAAATGGCAAGATACAGAGGACCAAAATCGAAAATAGCCAGGAAATTCGGGGATCCGATCTTCGGTACTGATAAGCATCTGGAAAGGAAAAATTATCCTCCCGGACAGCACGGTAATATGAAGAGAAGAAAGAAAACTTCCGAATATGGAGTCCAGTTGAAGGAAAAACAAAAAGCCAAATATACCTACGGGGTGCTGGAGAAACAGTTCAGAAACCTTTTTGAGCAGGCATCACGCAGTAAAGGTGTTACAGGTGAAGTGCTGCTGCAACTGCTGGAATCAAGACTGGATAATGTTGTTTACCGCCTTGGTATATCCCCCACACGGGCAGCTGCAAGACAAATGGTTAGCCACAGGCACATTACCGTTAACGGGGAAGTTGTCAATATCCCCTCTGCACAGGTGAAGGCCGGCGATATAATTGGTGTAAGAGAAAAATCCAGGTCGCTTGAAGCAATACTGGATTCACTGGCCGGTAAAAGACATATGAACTATTCATGGCTCGAGTGGGATGACTCCCAGATGGTGGGTAAATTCATGAATACCCCCCAGCGTGAAGATATTCCTGAAGATATTAAAGAACAGCTGATAGTAGAATTATACTCGAAATAATAATATATATAAGATTGCATATATGGCCATTTTAGCATTCCAGAAGCCCGATAAAGTAATAATGGTTGAAGCGGACAATCATTATGGAAAATTTGAGTTCCGCCCCCTTGAACCGGGATATGGTATTACCGTAGGTAATGCCCTCAGACGAATTCTGCTTTCATCGCTTGAAGGCTTTGCCATATCGACCATTAAGATCGAAGGTGTTGACCATGAATTCTCAACAGTACCCGGGGTTACGGAAGATGTAACCGATATAATACTGAACCTTAAACAGGTCAGGTTTAAACAAATGACTGAAGGGATAGACAGCGAAAAGATAGTTGTTACTATTAGCGGTCAGAACGAGTTCAAGGCAGGCGACATGAATAACTACCTCAGCAGCTTTGAAGTATTAAATCCCGACCTGCCGATATGCTCAATGGAGACCGATGTAAAGCTCCAGATGGAAATAAGCATAAGCAAAGGCAGGGGATATATACCGGCTGATGAAAATCAACCGGTCGATGCAGAGTTCGGACTGATTGCTGTGGATTCAATCTTTACACCCATAAAAAATGTAAAGTATGCAATCGAAAATTACAGGGTTGAACAGAAAACTGACTATGAAAAGCTCGTGCTCGAAATAGATACCGATGGTTCAATCCACCCAAAAGAGGCCTTAAAAGAAGCAGCAAAAATTCTTATCTACCACTTTATGCTTTTCTCTGATGATAAAATCACTATCGATTCAGAAGATAAACTGGCAAATGAAGAATTTGATGAGGAAGTACTCCATATGAGGCAGCTGCTTAAAACAAAACTTGTCGACCTGGATCTTTCTGTAAGGGCTTTGAACTGCCTTAAAGCTGCAGAAGTAGATACACTGGGCGACCTGGTTAAATTTAATAAGAACGATCTGCTTAAGTTCAGGAATTTCGGAAAGAAATCACTTACCGAGCTCGATGAGCTCCTGGAATCAATGAATCTGTCATTCGGAATGGATGTTAGCAGGTACAAGTTGGAAAAAGAATAATTGTAAACCGCTAAGGAGAAAGAGAAATGCGACATCGAAAAGGTTTTAACCATCTAGGACGAACAAGTGCTCACAGGAAGGCAATGCTGTCGAATATGGCATCATCGCTGATATTGCATAAAAGAATAACAACAACAACAGCCAAGGCAAAAGCTTTGCGATCCTATATCGAGCCCCTGATCACAAAATCAAAAAATGATACCACACATTCAAGACGTGTTGTATTCAGCCACCTGCAAAATAAAATTGCCGTTGCGGAACTTTTCAGGGAAGTATCCCCTAAAGTGATGGAGCGTCCGGGTGGGTATACCAGGATACTCAAAACCGGTAACCGCCTGGGTGATAATGCAGAAATGTGCATTATCGAACTGGTGGACTATAACGAAAATATGCTCGGGGATACAGCAAAGAAAAGTAAATCCACAAGGAGAAGAAGAGGCTCCGGAAAAGTTAAAGCGGAAGCTGCTCCGGTCAGCGTAGTCGATACAGCGGCTAAAGAAGAGGAAATTGCTCCTGCTACCGAAGCAAACCTTGCCGGCGAAGACCTGAAAGCTGAAGCAGAAACGGCTGAAGAGGAAAAAGTGGCCGCAAGCGGTGAAACAGAATCTTCCGCCCCTGAAGCTGAAAGCACTGAGGAAGAAACACCCGAAGCAGAAGCTGAAAGCACTGAGGAAGAAACACCCGCAGCAGAGGCTGAAAGCACTGAGGAAGAAACACCCGCAGCAGAGGCTGAAAGCACTGAAGAAGAAACACAGGAAGCTGAAGAAGAAGATAAGGCTGAGGCGAATGCCGCCACAGGTGATGATGGGGATAAGAAAGGTGATAGCGGTGAAGACAGGCAGGAAGATGTTGATTCAAAAGAAGATAAAAAGGAATAAATCCATAAATCATTAAGAATTCAGGGATAAGGACCTTCTGTATCTTTATCCCCTTTTTTGTAACTTGCAGTTTTGTTTAACTAATTATAAGCTTTAAGATCATGAGTCAGATAGTAAGTGTACATGCACGCGAAATTCTTGATTCCAGAGGGAATCCTACAATAGAAGTAGAAGTTATTACTGCCAGCGGATACATGGGCAGGGCAGCAGTTCCATCAGGTGCCTCCACCGGGGAGAACGAAGCTCTTGAACTCAGGGATGGAGATAAGGAAAGATACCTTGGCAAAGGTGTCCTCCAGGCTGTGCATAATGTGAATAATGTCATAGCTGAAGAGATAAAAGGAATGGATGTTACAGATCAGGCAGGTCTCGATATGAGAATGATCCAGCTCGATGGTACTCCGAATAAGAGTAACCTTGGAGCCAATGCCATCCTCGGGGTATCCATTGCAGCTGCCAAAGCAGCCGCCATATATCACGGACTGCCTCTTTACAGGTATATAGGTGGAGTGAACGCCGTTGTGCTTCCGGTACCCATGATGAATATCATTAATGGAGGATCACACTCGGATGCACCCATAGCATTCCAGGAGTTCATGATAAGACCCGTTGGCGCAAACTCATTCAGGGAAGGACTGAGAATGGGTGCCGAGGTATTTCATGCCTTGAAAAAAGTGCTTAAAGAAAGAGACCTCAGTACCGCGGTTGGTGATGAGGGTGGTTTTGCACCCGCGCTGAAAGGAACGGAAGATGCACTTGAGTCTATTCTTAAAGCAATAGAAAATGCCGGTTATAAAGCAGGAACGGATATAACAATAGCTCTCGACTGTGCAGCCTCGGAGTTTTATGTGGACGGGGTATATGATTATTCAAAATTTGAAGGAGCCCAGGGTAAGAAAAGAACAAGCCAGGAACAGGCCGAATATATTGATGAACTTATATCCAAGTACCCCATCGATTCTGTGGAAGATGGTATGGCAGAAGACGACTGGGACGGTTGGGTGATACATACAAAACTTTCCGGTAATAAAATTCAGCTGGTGGGTGATGATAATTTCGTTACAAATGTCCAGTACCTCAGGAAAGGTATTGAAATGGCCTGTGCCAACTCAATTCTTATTAAGTTAAACCAGATAGGAACACTTACCGAAACACTACAAACAATTGAAATGGCACACAGGGCAGGATATACAACTGTTACATCTCACCGCTCAGGCGAAACTGAAGACTCAACAATAGCAGATATAGCCGTTGCCAC
>JBNJHQ010000184.1:0-5222 GCA_051748705.1 Bacteroidota bacterium
AGGCGTTCCCTGCATGAATTAAGTCTGTCAGCAAATACATCACCCAGTGCTGTCACTTTAAGATTCGGACCGGCTGAAAGGAAGTCTGTCGCAGCTCCTGTTCCGCGTCCACCGCAACCTATAAGCCCGGCCTTCAACTCCGGCCCGTCAGGTGCCTGGTCAGGGAATTCCGGCAGTATAAGGTCTTTAATCCTGCCATCAGGTGTGCAGGAATTCAGAAAGGAAGGGATCACTGCACCGGCTGCACCGGCAGCAGCAGCTTTACCAAGGAAATTTCGGCGTGTTATGGAATTTTTCATGATAAATAAATATTATATAAGTTATGAGTCATAAGTTCCAGGTTTACCTTAAGGTGATCCTGCCCCTAAATCGTGGCTCGGTACAGGTTTGCCTTACGGCGGGCTCTGCTAAGTCTCGGTTCATATTATGGCTTATCAGTTTGTATTCCGGTTTTTTCATCATATTCGCATACCACCCTGAAACCAACATGGTAACAATCCGAATACCACCATTTACTTTTGGGTATCTGGGGGTCCGTTCTCAGCCACTGATCAGTTCTCGTATGATCACGGGCCGCTGATCTGAGCATGGCGGCCCTATCCCTGAAAGACCCGCCCCTAATCACTTTCTCCTCCCCTGATGGCGGTCCTGCCGGGTTGCTTACACCTGTTGCCGGGTACATTGCATATGTCTCTTCAGAATACCAGTCTGAACAAAATTCCGCCACGTTTCCGGGCATATTTTTCAATCCGAATGGGTTTGGCTTAACCATTGAGGGCTCCTGTGTTTTTGTTGGACTGTTACCCTGGTATATCACAAAGGTATTAATATTTGTTGTATCATTCTTCCTTATTCCTGCCAGGATACCGCTGCGTTGAAAATCTTCGGGGTCACCTTCAAAAAAATACGGTGATTCAGTACCTGCCCTGCATGCATATTCCCACTCAGCTTCAGTAGGGAGCCTGTAGTTTTTGCCCGTAACCATGCTCAGCCATTTACAGTATGTTTCGGCCGCATGATGAGTAATGGAGATAACGGGTCTTTTTCCCATTCCCCAGTTCTGGTCGGGCTGACCGTAAGGCGGGGTGGCACCCGTTATGGCGTCTGTATCAGGTCCGGGCCTTGAACCCTCGGTATCCGTGCTGCGTCCTTCCGCTGATGTCTGTGCATAAAAAACCAGGTATTCATCCCAGGTAACTTCTACTTGCCCCATGAAAAAGGGGCTTATCCCGACTTTAACCTGCGGCCCCTCGTCATCCTTCCGGAAAGGTTCATCTTCAGGACTACCCATCATGAATTCTCCTCCGGGAACAGCAAGCATCTCGAATGATACGGAAGAGCCCGGCAGGTATTCTGTGAAAGAAGCAAAGCTATCCACCCGTGCAGCTACATCATAGACAGTATCTTTTTCTTCTTCCTGTATCCCGAATAATTCATTCCCTCCATGAATATAACCCTCAATGTAATGACCCGCATTAAGGTGACAGTTTATACAGTGTAAATCATCCGTTTTCTCCGCCTGATCATAATACAGGTGTGCTTCCTCCCCCTCCCTTGATAATTCAGGGGTAAAAAGTGTTTCGTGGCAATGAAGGCAACTGCTTTCAGGAACATGCTTCCTCGCATTTTCCAGCCTCGACTTATCTTCCCAGTCGAAACTCTCAGGATCCTTGAATAACTGGCCCCAGAGATCCCTGGCACCGGTTCTTACCTTGGCCGGGATATGCCCCTGTCCTTTGGGTGGGAGGTGACATTCAACACAAGCGGTCCTGTCGCCTGAGCGTGTGATGTAGTGCACCGATTGCTTCCACGATGTTGTGGCCTGGGGGTGAATATGACAGCTGGCACAAAAATCATCGGTGGATGTAATTTTTATTGCTGCATTGCTCCCGAGAACAAGTAGAATTCCCAGTAACAAACCCGGTATAAAAATTATCCAGAATCTCTTCATTAAAATGAATGGTAAGAATAATCGTTTAATATAGAAAAAACTTTTTCATAAGGGCACGATGTTTGATTATTTTTACCGTCCTATCTTACTCTTCATATTATGAGAACGAACATAAAAAAAACTTTCAGCTTATTAATATTCCTGATCCTTACACAGTTAATCCTCGCCCACCCGTGGAAACCTTCGCATTATGTCATTGTTGATACTGACGGAGGCCTGGATGACATGAAAGCCATAAATATGCTCCTTGCATCACCCGATGTAAGGGTGCTGGCAATAATAGCTTCAGGAGGGGTGATGCCGGCTGAGGAAGCATATATTAAAGTAAGGAGCCTGATGGATCATTATTTCCACGAAGGCATGTTTGTTGGCATAAACAGTGCTTCCCCCTTCCGGGAGATGGCCCTTCCCATGGCTTATCAATGGGCTGATGATACAGGAGCAAGTGCTGATAATGCCCTGGACTACCTTGAAGTACTGAGCTATGTACTTAAGCATGAAAAAACACCTGTAAGCTTCATCTCACTTGGAAGCCTTAATACCGCACTGTCTTTTGCCGAAAATTATCCTGACCTGTTTCAACAGGTAAAAGAAATTATATGGAGTAACGATGGCACTGAACCACTCGAAGGTTTCAATTATGAACTGGATACCCTGTCGGCCATGAGGATGATACAAAGTCAAACACCGTTGAAAGTAGTGGGATACCAACCGGCAGAGTTTTACAGCACTTCCCTGGTACAAAAAATAGGTCTCATCAACACACCTTATGCAAAAAAAACATATGAACTTTTTATGTCAAATGATAATCATGATTTTGTCCGGGGACTGGTTGATGACATGATACCCATTTACCTGCACTACCCGGAAGTATTCACGGTGGACTCTACTGGGAGACTTAGCTTCTTTAAACCAGAAGTTGAAAAGATCACTGATGAAATAATTTGTACTATCCTCTCAGGCAATACCGTTAACCGGAACCAGGTGTTCAAGGATATACCTTCCGATACATCATATTATTTTCCTGACCTGCAGGAATATATCCCCGATATTATTGAAAGGCATGGTAAAGAGGAATTTGAAGCAGGTGTGCTGACCAATGAACTGCACCGCCACTTCGGCATTTATGCAACAATAGGTGTTAAGATGGGTATCCGGGCAAGGGAATATTTTCATATCGGGGTTGATGAAATGAATGTACTGTCATACGCCGGTAACATAACACCTGTAAGCTGCATGAATGACGGCCTCCAGGTCAGCACGGGTGCCACAGCGGGCCACGGGCTGTTGAAAGTTGTTAATGATAGTGGTGTCCCTGAGGCAACCTTCACCTATATGGACAGGACAATAAGACTGAAGCTGAAGGATGATATTTCGTCAGAAATCAGGCAGGAACTGAAGGAAATCAATTTCATCTACGGCCTCGACAGCAATATATACTGGGAGCTGGTGCGGCAAAAAGCAATACTTTACTGGAAGAACCTTGACCGGCACGAGATCTTCGAGATTGAAGTATTGTAAACCGGGACGCTAGATCTCACTAAAATTCATCAGCCTGTCTTCCCTGATCCCCTTGGGTGTGTCTTTAAGCGTGCAACATTCCGTGAATATATCATGCTCGAAGAAGAGGACATATTTATTTGCAAGTGCTTCCCCTAGAATATCTTTTTTTTCTTCAATAGTGGTAAGCTGGTCCAGATCGTAACTCATATTCCATATCAGGGGTATATGAGCCACCGTGGGTATAAGGTCTGCTGCAAAAATTATCTTTGTTCCCTTATAATCTATTACGGGCAGTAACTGTCCCGGCGTATGACCGTTCACTATCCTTACATCCAGGCCTTCAAACAGTTTCCCGGCTTTCTCAACCATATGAAGTTTACCATGGCCCATCATTGGCAGAAGGTTCTCTTCCAGGAAGCTATCGGCCTCGCGCAGATTGGGATTAATGGCCCAGTCCCACTGCTGCCTGCTCACCCAGTACTTGGCATTGGGGAAAACCATTTCATAACCCCTGCCCCCGGGGGCTTTTTTAACACCACCCCCGCAATGATCGGCATGGAGATGGGTCAGAACAACATCGGTAATATCATCAAGACCGTATCCTGCCTTTTTAAGTCCTCTCTCAAGGCCATCTCCACCATTCAGGTGAACATGTTTGAAAAATTTTTTACCCTGCTTGTCGCCCCAGCCATTATCAATCAAAATAATATTCTCACCATTATCAACCACGAGCGACCTAAGCGCCAGGTTTATCAGGTTATCCTCATCGGCAGGGTATCTTTTATTCCATAAAACCTTGGGCACTACACCGAACATAGCACCACCGTCAACTTTAAAATTTGTAATATGTACTGGTGACAACTTCATGCTGAAAAAATTTTTCACAAATATAATGTGCTTTGAGAGAGATAAAAAGTTATTTGTTGAATTGTTGAACCTAAGCCCGGGGAACAGGGGCGGACAGGTGAGCAAATGTAGAACCCTTAAAGATTAAAACGAAGCACCGTGAAAAACGGCGGGCACTTGAGTGGTTTTTGATTGAAGATTGTTGAAGCGAGCAATTGTCAAACCGTTTAATTGGGTATTTTTGCATAAAAGTTTTGTATGAGGATACATTTTATAGCCATTGGTGGTGCGGTGATGCATAACCTGGCCCTTGACCTGCATGATAAGGGGCATAAGGTAAGCGGTTCAGACGATGAGATATTTGAGCCTTCAGCAGGAAGGCTGGCTGCCTGCGGTCTCCTTCCGGAGAAGACAGGCTGGTATCCTGAAAAGATAAGCGCTGACATTGACACGGTGATACTGGGAATGCATGCACGCAAAGATAATCCTGAGTTGTTAAGGGCCCGGCAGCTGGGCCTTGAAATAAAATCATTCCCCGAATACCTTTACGACCGGACCAGGAATAAAACAAGAGTGGTCATTGGCGGCAGTCATGGTAAAACAACCATCACATCCATGATAATGCATGTTCTCAGATCGCTCGGACGGGAATTTGATTATATGGTGGGGTCAAGGGTCAGTGGTTTTGATACCATGGTGAGCCTGTCAGACAGTTCAGATATTGCTGTTTTCGAGGGGGATGAATATCTCAGTTCAGCCATTGACCCACGGCCTAAGTTCCATCTTTATAAAGCTGATATTGCTGTCATTAACGGGATATCATGGGATCATATAAATGTATTTCCTTCATTTGATGAATACCTGGAACAGTTCCGTATTTTTACCGACACGATAAGTAAAAACGGCAAGCTTATATATTTCA
>JBNJHQ010000185.1:0-5214 GCA_051748705.1 Bacteroidota bacterium
GTCAGTTGAAACAAAGCCAACATCATTGACATTCTTTTCATATGACACGTTCAGGCCTGTAACAGCCCTGGATGAAAGTTTAATTTCAGGTTCGGCTGAAAATGAGTAAGTGTACTGGTTTCTGCCGGAATAAATCCTTATTGCTGACACTGAAAAATCAAAATATAACAGCTTACTCTTATCGGTATCAAATTTCACAAAAGCCATCAGTTCCTCCGGCCGGTGATAATAACGTCCCGCTACCCTTGGTTCGTAATAATCATCCTCTCCCACCGGCTTATACTCGGATCTTATCATAAGAGACCAGTAATTACTGAAAAGAAACATGGAGTTATAGCTGATTGATGTCCCGGTATAAACCCTTGGACTGTATAACTGTTTATAGTTAAATGATATGCTGTTCCTTGTAGTGTATAGTTTCCAGAAAGGCTGGAAAGTATTATACGTAAATTCAATCGAATTGTTAAATTCATTGTTTCTCCTCAGGTAACCCATGTCATTGGGATCATAGGTGTCTGACAGGGCTGAAAGTGAATATGTGGCCCTGAAGCGGCCACCTGTCTTACCTCCCTGCAGCTCATAGGAATGTCCGAATTTATTATCTGTGTTCACATGATATTTCTGGCTCAGCGTTGCCCTTGCCGATACCGAATATCTTTTAGCTGCATTCTGTATCTTAAACTCGGCTCCCGTTACGTTGGCAGTGTATTTTTCCTCGTTATCATCCCAGGGTTGCCATACGTTTGTATTCATCAGGCTTACAAAAGAGCCGTTTTTGAGTGTCTGGTCAAGCACTAACATGTTGTAATTTGTTAAAGGTGCAGTTGTTACCTTCCTTTCACTCCTGCTGACAGTATCTGTGAGGGTGGCATGCATGGGCCTTGTAATGGCATTGAAAAAGCCTATTCCCAGTCCTGACTTCGTCCGTCCTGATATCTTGCTGGCATTCAGCAATGCTGATTCCCGTGGGTTATTGCTGACCACCTCGTTATCCATCAGGCTGTCAGCCGCACTGTCATGATACCTGGGAACGGAACCAATACGCCTGGAGTAGAATATATCTCCGCGATTGAAAAGCTCCGTGCCTTCCATAAAAAAAGGTCGCTTTTCATTGTATTTCACCTCGTAAGGGGTCAGGTTAAGTACCACATCATCTGACTGTACCTGTCCGAAGTCGGGTATCAGGGTTGCATCAAGGGTAAAACTTTCATTTATACCGTATTTTATGTCGACACCTCCGCTTGCGGTAAAATCCGGTTTATGGGCATTGTATTTTTCAATATAACCTGAGATATAAGGTGTAAAACTCAGGCGGACAGGAGGCACAATATCAGACAGTTGGATGACCTGGCCCAGGTGATTGAAATTGGATCCTGCTTCCCTGTCCACATAATTCCATGAAGACACTTCACGGTAACGCCTTACCTCGCGCCAGAAATTAACGCCCCAGGTCTGAACCGGGTTTGAAGGAAAGCGCAGTGCTGAATAAGGTATCTTAAGCTCGGCAACCCATCCTGAACCTGTTATCCTGACACTGCTGTACCATACGGCATCCCAGCTTGAATCACCTCGACCCCATTCCCGACCTTCCGATGATCTTGCCTTTAAATCAGCCTGAACCCCGGATGCAGATATTTTAAATGTTTCTCCATTTAAACCATCATTGAAAGTACTTATGTCCACATAAAAGAAGTCGGCATTGAGATCATGATCATTGTCCCTTCTGCCGAGGTGACGGAATATACTGTCGGGTGAGCTGTCATACATAATGGCTGCTATGTACACAGCCTCGTCATCGAAGAGGAACCTTACCTCGGTATCCTGGCTGGCAGGCTGCCCGCTGTAAGGTGAGTACTGTACGAAATCACCTGCAATATTTGATTTTTCCCAGGCCGCTTCATCAATATAGCCGTCAATAACCGGCGCTTCAGCTGTTCTTACCGCTACCAGGCTTTTAGTTTCATGATGTACCTGGGCTGAAATTTCTGATATACTGAAAAGTAATCCAAACAATAGAAAAGCTGAATAAAAGACAAAACTAAATCTCATACCTGGTTTTAATTTTTTACCTGACCGGGAAAAACTCGTCAAGATTATGACAGCTCAGGCACCTATCTTTTTTTCCTCAGGCTCAGCCAGTCAAAATAATAGAGTACCTTTAGCGATATACTGTTTGACATGCCTGTCTCGAACATATGTCGCATATTATCTCCAAAATCATAAAATATCCGGTCTGAACCTGAATAGATCGAATTTTTCCATACTACAGACATTTCACTGCCTGGAGCAAAACGCCATGTATATATTAGGTCGATATTCCACGCATTATAATTATAATCATAATTGTCATCCAGATCTGTTTCTGTCAGCGACCCATCACGGTTGAGCATATAATAATTATCAAGGTAATCAGCCCTTGACCAGTAATGTCGCAGGCGTAATGAGAGGTAGGAACTGGCGGAAAAAATATAGGCCGTTTGCAGTTTATTTTCAACCGTCCTGTTATTTCTCAGCCCGAAAAATATTTTCTCATCTTCAACTACACTGGCAACGTAGCCAATGTCATTTATCCGGTTACGTACTTCAAAATCATAGCTCAGTGAAAATCTGTCTGTCAGTTTCAATGTGGGTCCGAAAGACAATGAATAATGATACTGATTATAGGGTGACCATATTTTATTTACACTCATGCGGATGTTCCCGGACAACTTCTTACTGCGGTCTGAACTCAGCCAGGCACTACCCGACAACTCCCTTCCCCGATGATAAAACCAGCCATCCATACGGGGTTCGAAATAATCATCTTCACCCTTTGGCTTGTACTCGGCGCGCAGGAATACTGTGGTGTGGTTAATGAAGGTGAAATTTGAACTGAAATTGAATTCTGAACCGGTAAAAACCCTTGGGGTATAAAGCATCATATGCCTGTAGG
Organism: Bacteroidota bacterium; assembly: GCA_051748705.1. Lineage (GTDB taxonomy): Bacteria > Bacteroidota > Bacteroidia > Bacteroidales > VadinHA17 > UBA9300. The sequence continues at coordinate 2,933 of JBNJHQ010000185.1, forward strand.
TCAATGATGTTCTCGCATTCAGGATCTTCCAGAATGGCTGAAAAACATTATGTGAAATACTTACCTGGTTCTGCAATTCATTATTTCGCCTCATGTAGCCCATATCGTTATGGTCATAGGTGTTGGAAGAAGCTTCAAGCTCATACTCCATCCTGAAGATACCGCCTGTTTTACCACCCCGTAGCTGGAAGGCGTGGCCGAAATCATCCTCAATAAGACTGTAATATTTCTGTGATAAGGCTGCCTGTCCGGATATGGAATAGAGTCTTCTTTTATCACGAAAGCTGAACTCAGTGCCCGTAACATTTGCCGTATAGAAATTTTCATCATTCTCTGCATTTCTCCATACATTGGTATTCACAAGACTTACATAGGAGTTATTTTTCAGACTCTGATCAATAACGACCATATTGTAATTTGTGAAAGGATCGGTCATAACCTGCCTGCTTTCGCCACTTTCTGTGTCCTCAACGGTAGCGTACATTGAATTGGTCATGGCATTAAAAACCCCTATTCCCAGACCTGAGCGTGTTCTTCCCGATATTTTAGTGGCATTTATCAATGACGATTCCCCTGGATTATATACCACCTCTTCTGTCAGACCCAGGCTATCATAGGCATTATAGTAGGCTTTCGGCACAGAGCCTATTCTCCTCGAATAAAAGATATTACCCTTATTGAATAATTCAGTCCCTTCCATGAAGAACGGACGCTTCTCATTGTATCGCACTTCGTAAGGGCTCAGGTTGAGAACCCGGTCATCCGATTGAACCTGTCCGAAATCCGGCACCAGAGTGGCGTCCAGGGTAAAAGATTCATTAATCCCGTATTTCAGGTCAAGGCCACCATTATAGGTAAAGCCTGGATCCGGCTGACCCGGATTCTTTTCAAGGTAAGCCGAAACATAAGGTGTAAGGGAAAGTCGCAGGGGCGGCTCAATATCCCTGATCTGTCTCATCTCACCCAGGTGATTGAATGTTGACCCCGTTTCCCTGTCAACATAATTCCACGATGACTGTTCACGGTTTCTGCGCACCTCCCTCCAGAAATTTATTCCCCAGGTTTGTATCGCTTCTTTAGGAAAACGCAAAGCAGAATAGGGTATCCTTATTTCAGCAATCCACCCGTTCCCGACTATTGATGTCTCGCTCTCCCATACTGCATCCCAGGTATCGCTCCGATGCATTGGGCCGGAGCCAGGTATCCTGTCGGATTGTACACCCGATGCCGAAACTTTAAAAGTGGCACCGTTAATGCCGTCGTTATATGGGCTGATATCAATTGTGAACTGGTCAGCGTTAAGGCCGTAATCCGAATCCCTCTCCCCCAGTTCGGTATAGATACTGTCAGGACTTGGATCATACATCATTGCCCCTATATATATAGCCGAATTATCATAAAGCACCCTGACCTCAGTGTGAAATTTGCTTGGCGAACCATTAAAGGGTGAATACTGAACGAAATTGTCGGCCAGATCAGCCACCTTCCATATCTCATCATCCAGAACTCCATCAATGACAGGTGGTTCTGTAATTTTGATGGCTTCAATTGCTTTTTGCTTTAACATCGGGTCGTTCGACCTGTCTTTCCTGTCTTTTATCCCGGCACCCAAAGCCATTGATGCCGAGAGGGTAAAAATCAATGATGATATAAAAAGACCTTTTAACATATATAAATGCATCTATAGCTATTTAACTCTGAAACAAGATATTAGAAAACTTGTTCAGAAACGTGTACAAAAATATGTCAAAAAAACCATTATTATGACCCTATTCAGTCATTACTCCCGGCACTTAACAATTTTTAACTAAATGGTAAGGGCAAAGCTGAAGATGAAAAATAATTCTTCGGAAGAGTGAAGCCGTTCTGCTTCGTTTGCATAACCGTTTAAGGAGCTTCAGAAATAGCACTGATGCTGATATCGGGACTGATCAGGGACTGGTATTATTAACCAAAGAAAAGAGCGGCCATCTCAATTGATAACCGCTCCTTCACTTTTTCTTTATTGAAAAGTCTAGTAATTACCGAGTATCAGTGGCAGACCGCTTTCACCCGCGCCTACAACGACAATCTTTGAATTTGGTGATTCGGCAAGCTTCAGGGTTGCATCGATACCCTTCTGGGTCAGTATCCTGTCGGTCAGACTCGCACTGATGGTCCGGTTGTAATTTGCAATACCTTCTGCTTCAATAAGCTTTCTATCGGCTTCAAGCCTTTCACGTTCGTTAACATATTGCATCGCCAGCGCTTCCTGCTCTCTTGTCAGTTTTGACTCGATAGCA
>JBNJHQ010000186.1:0-5181 GCA_051748705.1 Bacteroidota bacterium
TCCTGCAGGTAAGAAAGCATGAAGTCTTTCCTGTCGGGCCAGGCATTAGGAGCGTCGCCAGGATTATCATAGCGTATGTTGAGGCTCATTACGTCAAGGACGATGCTCTTTTCCCGGTTGCAGGAAATTATTGTCATGGCGATTATTAGCAGCAGAGGCAATGTTCTTTTCATGTCTGTGGTTTTCCTGTAAAGTTAAAAATTTCTGTTAAGCTGTTCAGGGGAGAACCGGGGTTCTTAATAATCATTCCATCACTTTTTTAATTCTTCAAGCACAGCGGGGACGAAATGCACCAGTACAAACAAATGGCGGTAGCAACCAGGTTTTTAGTTCTTCAGCCACAGCGGGGAGTAATCATTTATTACATTGTTTCCTATCTTTGATATGCGAATCAATATCACCAGCTGCCATGGGAAAAACCAAAGAAAGACTGTTCGAAATAATTTTCAAAGCTGATACAAAAGAAGGCAAAGCCTTTGATGTAGTGCTGATTACACTGATAGTCATAAGCATCGTAACCGTTATCCTGGATTCAGTGCCCGGTATCAGCGCGTCGATGCATGATGCATTCAAGATCATTGAATGGATCATCACCATCTTTTTTACAATAGAATATATTCTCAGGATCATGGTTGTCAGGAATTCATACAAGTATGTTAGCAGTTTCTATGGTATAATTGATCTGCTGGCCACATTACCCACCTATATAGGACTTATGGTATCAGGCGGATCAAGCCTTCTCATTATCAGGGCCCTGCGACTGTTAAGAATTTTCCGGGTATTCAAGCTGTCGAGGTACACCGTTGCCGGTTCAGTTATTGGCAATGCACTCAGGGCAAGCAAGGCAAAGATTGCCGTATTTCTTGTGGCGGTGACAACAGTCATTATCATAATAGGAACACTGATGTACCTTGTTGAAGGTTCGGAAAACGGTTTTACCAGTATCCCGCGCAGCATCTACTGGACCATTGTCACAATCACAACGGTAGGCTACGGTGATATAGCACCGGCAACAGCACTGGGACAATTCCTTGCCAGTCTCACCATGCTGACAGGCTACTCCATCATAGCCGTGCCTACCGGTATAGTAAGTGCAGAGATGAATTACCAGCAGAAGCTTCTCCACTTGGGTAATGGCAGTGCCCGCACCTGTCCCGAATGCAATGCAGCCGGTCATGATGCCGATGCTTCCTATTGCAAGATCTGCGGCACGAAATTGGATTGAAAGACTGGTGTATAATTACTATCTTTGTAAAAAATTAGTGTAATGGCAGGCATACCAAGCTTTTTCAAGCAATACAGACCAAGGGGATTCAACTATACCCCGATGTATTACGACGCCGATAAAGAACGGAGGGAAGACAGAGAGCGTCAGATAAAGGCCGAACTGGGTATCAGGGATGAAGGCAGCGACAGGGAATATGTCCCAAGGATAACACGTGGTTCCATGTCAGGATATTTCCACCAGCAGAAAACCAGGGTTCAGAGGTACACGGTAATACGGCTGGTTGTCATTGTGCTTGTGCTTTTCCTCATTACTTATATTTTCCTCTACATCTAAACTTTTTCATTGATGCCTGATATTATCAAGCTGCTACCCGACTCAGTTGCGAATCAGATAGCTGCAGGTGAGGTTATCCAGAGGCCTGCATCACTGGTAAAGGAACTGATGGAAAACTCTGTGGATGCAGGCGGCAAAAATATTAAAGTAATAATCAAGGACGCCGGCAGTTCACTGGTCCAGGTCATAGATGATGGTACGGGAATGTCAGAAACCGACTGCAGGCTTAGCTTTGAAAGGCATGCCACATCAAAGATAAGTACTGCCGAAGATCTTTTTGCCATAAGCACCAGGGGATTCAGGGGAGAAGCCCTGGCTTCAATAGCTGCCGTGTCAATGGTGGAAATAAAAACATGCCTTCAGAACACTGAAATAGGCAGCATGGTGAAAATCAACGGTTCAAAGGTTGAAATGCAGGAACCTGCAAGCTGCCCGCCCGGGACCAATATCGCGGTGAAAAATCTTTTCTATAATGTGCCGGCCCGCCGTAAGTTCCTTAAATCGCCCTCCACGGAAATGCATCATATAATAAATGAGTTCCAGAGGGTGGCGCTGGCTCATCCGGGAGTAAGGTTCAGCCTTCATCACAATGAAAAGGAAGTGTTTAACCTGCCACAGTCAAATATGAGGCAGAGGATAATCGGCATCTTCGGGAAAAGTATAAACCAGAATCTTATCAATATAATAACCGATACCAGCCTGGTGAAGATAAGCGGATTCATAGGGAAGCCCGAAAATGCCAGGAAAACATTCGGGGAACAATTCTTTTTTGTCAATAGCAGGTATATGCGACATCCGTACCTTCATAAAGCTGTGATGGAAGCATACCAGAATATCCTGGCACCCGAAACAATACCTGCCTATTTTATTTTCCTTGAAGTCGATCCGGCAACAATTGATGTGAATATACATCCCACAAAAACAGAGATAAAATTTGAGAATGAGAGGATGATATGGCAGATACTGCATGCCTCAGTAAGGGAAAGCCTGGGGAAATTCAATATTGTGCCATCGCTCGATTTTGATAACGAAGGTATCCTGGATATACCAACCCCGGGCAGGGAACCTGCTGCAATGCCACGCGTGGATATCGACCCCGATTTTAATCCCTTCAGTGAAGAAGACAGGTATAAAAAAGAGCCCGGCCTGGCGTCATGGGAAAAACTATATGCGGGGATGGAAAGAACAGGTCAGGAAAAACATATTCCCGGTCTCGAAGGCAGGAAAGAAACTGTTGAAGTCAGGGAAAAATTTATACAGGTAAAGAATAAGTACATCTTCTGCCCTGTTAAGTCCGGACTTATGATAATTGATCAGAAAAGGGCACATGAAAGGATATTGTATGATAAATTCATAGATGCCCTGAAAACAGATACCCTTGTGGCCCAGAACAGCCTTTTCCCGAAAACGATACAGCTCGACCAGGCTGACCTGGCAATACTGTCGGAAATAGAAGAGGACCTGAAGAAATGCGGCTTTGATGTACGTTACCTGGGCAACAATACCATTTCAATCAATTCACAGCCATCTTCAAGTATGAATGAAGACCCGGCAGAGATGATAGAAATTATCCTGGAAGAGTATAAGACCATGGCAAAAGAAGCAGGCGACAGCAACAGGGAGAAGATTGCCACATGCATGGCAAGGGCAGCAGCTGTACCCTACGGGAGGGCACTCGAAGCAGAGGAGATAAGAGAACTGGTCGATAAACTCTTCCAGTGCACAAATCCCAACTATTCTCCTTCAGGAAAAGCCGTTATCACTATTATTACGATGGACGAGCTGGATAAGAGGCTGAAGTGAAGGCTGTGGATTATGAAAGGAGCGCACAAGAAAATGGAGCCGGACCCCCGTAAAAAGGCCGGGGCCGGGATCGTGAGCTCCCCTAAGAATGGGGCTGGTCAGCCCAGGGGTCTGGGAAGATGCCGGGGTGACAATATGTCGCATTTAATTTATTATTAACTATCTTGGCCTGACTATTGTTAGTAAAAAAGACAACTGTTTAAACAGATTTTGCTTTATGAATACTTTTGGCAGAGGATTTTCAGGGATGCCCCCGGTAGTTAAGAATCTCATTCTTATCAATGTGATAATGTTGCTCGCGATGTATACGGCTGCAGGCGTTTTTAACATTAACCTGAACTCAACGCTCGGACTATATTTCCCAAAATCAGATCATTTCAGGCCTTACCAGGTAATAAGCCACATGTTCATGCATGGAGGCCTTGGTCATCTCTTTTTCAATATGTTTGCACTGTTCATGTTTGGCCGTGTGCTGGAATCGGTGTGGGGACCCAAAAGGTTCTTTATTTACTACTTCGTGAGCGGACTGGGAGCTGCCCTTACCCATGAGGTGGTAATGGCCATTCAATACGCCAATCTTGCCGGATCAGTAAGCCCCGAACAGTTACAGATGGTTCTGGAAAGGGGATCAGAGATACTAAGGAGCGGCAGGAATTTCACTGATCCTGACATGGGCCAGCTGAACAGGTTACTGAACACCCCTACCGTAGGTGCTTCGGGGGCTGTTTTTGGCATATTGCTGGCCTTTGGGATGCTCTTCCCGAACACCCAGCTCATGCTGCTCTTCCCTCCAATACCCATAAAGGCAAAATGGTTTGTAATAGGCTATGGAGCCATTGAATTGTATTTTGCAATATCACAACCGGGAAGTAATATTGCACATGCAGCCCACCTGGGAGGGATGATATTTGGGTACATCCTGATAAAGATATGGAAGAAAACAACTAACACTCTTTACTGATGAATGTTATCGGTGAACTGAAGGAACAATTCAGAAAGGGGACAAACCTCCTCAAGCTGATCTATATTAATTCAGCGCTTTTCCTTGTTATGGCCGTTTTGCAGATAATCGCTGTACTGTCCAACAATCCCGCCATTTCTTCTTCCGTGGTGGAGTTCCTTGCCGTCCCGGCCTCATCCTCCAACCTGCTGATGAAGCCATGGACCGTCATCACCTACATGTTCCTGCATGAAGGTTTCTTTCATATACTGTTTAACATGTTATGGCTTTACTGGTTCGGTCGCATATTCAGTGATTACCTGGACCAGAAAAAACTGGTATCCGTATATATTCTAGGGGGACTGTCAGGGGCGCTTTTTTATATACTATCCTTTAATATTTTCCCTGCTTTTTCAGAAACGATACATGTTTCAATTGCCCTTGGAGCATCAGCATCCGTAATGGCCATTGTCATAGCCACGGCTGTATATATTCCCGACTATTCCGTGCATTTATTCCTTCTGGGCAGGGTTAAGATAAAATATATTGCGCTTGGTATCTTCCTGCTTACCACTGTTTTTGATTTTTCGGTAAATACCGGAGGAAAAATTGCCCATATAGGAGGGGCTGCATTTGGCTATATTTACGCCCTTCGCTATAAACAGGGGAAAGACATGGGTAAGTGGCTCAGTAACTTAATTGATTCAATCGCCACCTGGTTCAAACCACGCCAGAAAATGAAAGTTACCTACAAAAAACCCATGAACGACCTGGAATACAATGAAATGAAAGCTGACCACCAGGAAAAGATTGACAGGATACTGGAAAAAATCTCAAAGGGTGGTTATGACAGCCTTACAAAAGAAGAAAAAGAAAT
>JBNJHQ010000187.1:0-5139 GCA_051748705.1 Bacteroidota bacterium
GAAGTTTATCCCTCACCTTTACCTTGATGGTTCACCCTTCCCGGAAGAATTCGATGAAAATCAAATTTTCTATCATGGAGGAACTGCTGTTGCCATTGAAGCAGGACTGCTTTCAAAAGAGCAAATTAAGGTATCACTGGATAAGATGGTGGCCAATGTAGAGGCATCGGGCGCGGGCTCTATTGGTTTAACATTATACCCACCATATCCTGAGGGTTTCTTCGAAAATAAAGGTATGTATCCCTATGGCTACCAGAATGGAGGTGACTGGACCTGGTTTGGAGGGCGCATGATACAGCAGCTTATTAAAAATGGTTTTATTGAGGATGCTTATGAGCATATTCAGCCCATGGTTAAAAGAGTGAAAGACAATAATGGTTTTTATGAATGGTACACCATAGATAATAAACCGGAAGGATCAGGAACTTTTCGTGGCTCGGCAGGCGTGCTCTACAGGGCAATTATAATGTTTGAAGAATACGCAGAAAAACAAAAGTAAAAAGCAAAACTTTGACTGCGAGTCTATTTTCATTAACTTTGCAGTTCGAAATGAATAACAGGATATCGAAATATTGCGGTATTACTCCACCATGATTTATATGGTCCGGGTGGCGCAAGGCAGTGCGCCAACAGTATAAACCCATTACTGCCAATCCCGTATTTTGCATTTTTACTTACACGGGTGCCCGATTGGCATCCAATAATCAGCACTTATGGACATAAAAGCGGAAATAAACCGTAGAAGAACATTTGCCATCATATCCCACCCCGATGCCGGCAAAACAACCCTTACAGAAAAACTACTCCTCCTTGGAGGGGCAATACAGATAGCCGGCGCTGTAAAAAACAATAAGATCAAAAAAACGGCCACATCCGATTTTCTTGAGATAGAAAAACAACGTGGTATTTCCGTGGCTACATCGGTAATGACCTTTGACTACAAAGGAATAAGGATAAATATACTTGACACACCCGGACATAAGGACTTTGCTGAAGATACTTATCGCACACTCACAGCAGTGGACAGTGTAATTCTTGTTGTGGATAGTGTGAAAGGCGTGGAGGAACAGACCCGGAAACTGATGGAAGTTTGCCGCATGAGAGCAACGCCTGTTATTGTTTTCATAAATAAAATGGACAGGGAAAGCAAAGACCCTTTCGACCTCCTGGAAGAGCTGGAAGACGAACTGAAAATTGCCACCTGTCCGTTTACCTGGCCACTTGGCAGTGGTAACAGGTTTAAAGGTGTATATAATCTGACAACGGAAAGTATTCAGCTTTATGAGCCCGAAAAAACGACCAGACCGGAAATACTGTTAAGCACCAAAAACATAGAAGACCCTGCGCTACTGGAGTTTGTTGGACAGGAACAAATAAAGCTCTTATGGGATGAGATTGACATGCTCGGTGATCTGTATGAATCATTTAACAAAAACCTTTACCTGCAGGGATACCTGGCCCCGGTTTTTTTCGGAAGTGCCCTGAATAATTTTGGTATACCCGATCTGCTTGAAACTTTCATAGATATTGCTCCCCACCCCTCAAGCACCGGTACCCTGGAAAGGATAGTCCGGGAGGAGGAAGAAAAATTCAGCGGCTTCGTTTTTAAGATACATGCTAATATAGACCCCAGGCACCGGAACCGTATGGCTTTTCTGCGTGTATCCTCGGGAAAGTTCGAACGTAATAAAATGTATTACCATACACGCCTTATGAAAAAAATGCGTTTCGCTGCCCCTGCGACTTTCATGGCAAACACTAAAAATACTGTGGATGAGGCATTCCCGGGCGATGTTATTGGCCTCTATGATACAGGGAACCTGAAGATAGGCGATAGCCTTACGGAGGGAGAAGATTTACATTTCACGGGCATACCCAGCTTTTCACCTGAAATATTGAAAGAGGTAATAAACAAAGACCCCTTTAAAAGCAAACAGCTTGAAAAGGGAGTCAGGCAACTTACCGAAGAAGGGCTGGCACAATTATTTATCCAGCAACCGGGTAACCGCAAAATAATCGGTACGGTGGGTGAACTCCAGTTTGATGTAATTAAGTTCAGGCTGGAACACGAGTATGGCGCTAAATGTGATTTCAGGACCCTGCCTTTTACAAAGGCCTTCTGGCTTACCGCTGACAATGAAAAGGAACTGCAGACAATGCTCGATAAACGCTCCCACTCCATAGCTTTTGATAAGGCAAATATCCCGGTTTTTCTGGCTGAAAGCGACTGGATGCTCGGGATGGTCAAAGAAACACATCCGGGGGTCCGTTTTCACAATACCTCCGAACTGAAGGCTCAAAAGGAATTGATCAGCCAGGGTAATCTGCAATAATTCATTTTACAAATAAACCCGAAAAAGAAGAGAAGGAAATTAATATGCGATCATGCCCCTTATGCTTTAATAATAAAGAATCATTGACTGCCGTCGAGGGTCCCGATGCAAGGGCTTACAGGGCCTGTAACAGATGCAAATTAATTTTCACTGAAACCCCTTTTCTGCCAGCTGAAAAAAGTGAAAAAGAGAGATACCTTACACATAATAATGGGATTCAGTACAAAGGCTATGTGAATTTTTTAAACCAGGCTGTTGAGCCGGCTTTACCTTTACTGAAAAGGCACATGCATGGACTGGATTTTGGTTGTGGCCCTGTACCGACATTAAGCCTTATCCTGGAACAAAAAGGTATAACATGCGATGATTACGATCCATTCTTCTTTCCCGATATACCCGCAAAGTGTTATGATTTCATCTTTGCCACCGAATCTTTCGAGCATTTCTTCTACCCGGCACAGGAAATCAGCCTTATTAAGGATTTGCTAAAGCCCGGGGGAATATTGATCATCATGACAGAAACCTGGAAATCTACCGGGGAATTCACTGACTGGTATTATGCAAAAGATTTTACACATGTATCGTTTTTTCACAATAAGACATTTGAATTTATAGCCAGGGAATTTGGCTTTGAATTTTTAAAGAGCCATAAAGACAGGGTTATGGTGTTGATGAAAAAAGCAAGTTAAAAACCTTTAGTCTATTTGTCGTGGAAGACCGTAATTGACGAACAACCCATATTACCGGGAGCCCCATCAAACAGAATCTGCACTGGATCGCTTCCTGTAATATGTGTTATCTTCAAAATCAGATATTTATTTCTACCTGACATAGGGTTTATTCCTTCAAGAGGACTTGTACCGGCATCCCTGTTATACTGGAAAGCTGTGTTTTCATCAAAGTGAGGTATCTCCACATCTTCTGTCACCATGATTGTTTCGTCACTGCCGTCCTTCAAAATGAAATCAAGCCTGACCTCACAATCGGAATCCGCATAAAAGATAATGTCACATCCTACATAGCCCTTAACAATATTCTTTTCAAGATAAGTAAGCCAGGAGGTGGAATTTGACTGATCACCGGGATAGATAAAGTTGGAAATATACATCCATTCACCTGATGATCCGGGAGATTGACTCAGTTCCCCTTCGTGCCGTAAATAATAATTAACCGGCTCAGCAACTTTAAACTCATCAGAGTCATCCTTCTTACAGGAGAAGACAAGGGTAATCAAAAAAAGCAAGAGAAATAGATTATTTATTCGCATAATTTTTCTGATATTTTTATTAATAATTAGTCCGGCAGGTATCATATAGGCAGCTTCTAAAAGTTTGCCTTAATGGATAATAAAAATTCATTATTTAATCCAGGCGCCAACGAGAAGCTTGTTTCCCTTTTTTCTTTTCCCCGGCGGATATACTGATAAACCGAATATCCTATGGACACGGCCGAGATTCCGCCCAAAACATAACTAATGGTATAGAATTTATCGGCATTTTCCCCTGCCCTGTTATAGTCTTCAAGGCTTTCGGCCATATCTTTCTCCTTCATAAATTCATTGGCTTTAAAACCACAGACAACAGCGCCAACGCCAAAAGCCAGACCACCTATCAATGCCCCTTCACGCTTCATCTCAAACTGAGGATTATTTTTCTCTCCCTTTTGCATCTGGTCCATAATCAGGGCCAGTGTGGGATCTACCGGCCCCTCTTTTACCGAAACTATACGAATGAGTGGTCGGGCACCTTTTGATAGTCTCTCTACATCGTCAAATATTTTCCATACAATACGCCTGTTTTCTCCCCCCTGAACATCCTGGCCAACATCCCCGAAAACCGTTAAAGGCGTGATCGTTTGATTCATACCATCAATAAACAATATTTCAATCTCATACTGCTTGAGGGGGGAGGTGTTGATCAGATCATAAATTATAATAGCCTCATTTTCTGCAGGACTAAAATAAAAATGCACATTATCCACCCGGGGTTGTTTATCCTGTGATTGAAGTGAGGCAGGTAAGACAAGCAAAAGAGTAACCAGGAACCATGTCTTTACAGGAAGACACATAATTGCATTTTTCTTTAGGCTCTTTTCAAATATACTAAATTATTGAGAATATGGCAATTTATCGTTGAACAAGTAACACCTGCAATGGACAGAGGTAAATTGTTTCTTATGCTGGGTTCGTTTTTCATGAAATAACAATTTGTAATGATATCACTATTTTGTAACTTGAAGGATTCATCCCTAAAAAATCTGTTTTATGATCATAAAGGGTAATTCATTTCACCTCCTTAACAATAAATTGCGACACATTATTCTGATCATTTTTTTGTCTGCTCCCTTTATCTGTTCACCATTACTATCACAAAACTGGCTTTCAATTGCTTCCAGGAAAGGGGAAACCGGTTTCATCGATGAAACCGGCCGGTGGAAAATAAAGCCGGTCTTTGAAGAAGCTACAGGTTTTTATAACGGACTTGCTGCTGTAAGATCAGAAAACAAATGGGGTTATATTGATAACCAGGGAAATTATGTAATACCATCTGCGTTTGATGATGCAGAACCATTTTTGAAAAGACATTTTGCAGTTGCGACAAAAGGTCGGAATAGGTTGTATATCAACCGAAAAGGCAATATTCTATCCGACACAATCCAGGGAATGACCATATTTTACGAAGGCCTTGCAGCTTTCAGAATGGACGGTAAATACGGGTTTATCAATAAAAACTACCAATGGGAAATTCTTCCGGTATATGAACAGGTATGGCCGTTCCGGAAGGGTATGGCCAAAGTCAAAAAAAGA
>JBNJHQ010000188.1:0-5128 GCA_051748705.1 Bacteroidota bacterium
TTTCACAAATAAAAATTGATTCCCCTGCCTTTACCTCCGATGCCTCCCATACGGTCTGAGATGTGCAGGATATTGAAATAAAGCTTATTGCAGTAACAATGGTGAGCTTGGTCAGCAAGCCTGCAAAATTCTGTATTAAACTTGTTGTTTTCATATTAACTTCTTTTTAATTACAACCGGACCTGGACTGGATTATGGCCAGTGGGGTATCAAGGTCAGGTAACAGGTAACCTCCATATCCTGAGTTGTACTGATTGAAGTACCCGAGCATGGACCTACCCCAATAAATGAGACGCTTAGTTAAGCTACGCTGCATTGTTAAAATTAATAATTATTTCATTAACCTCATCTATCGTTTTATAACCGAAAGCTGAATGTCTTCTTTTCCGGTTGTACCAGCTTTCAATCCACTCAAAGATTGAAAGCTGAGCTTCTTCCTGATTTGTGAATTTCTGGTTGTAAATCCACTCCACTTTTATTGTCTTGAAGAAGCTTTCAGCTACTTCATTATCCCAGCAATTTCCTTTTCTGCTCATACTCTGTCTAATCAATTCATTATTCTTTATGAGCTTAGCAAACTCACTGCTGGTATACTGGATACCTCTATCAGAGTGGAACACCAAATCCTCGGTGATAGTACGTTTCTTCATTATAGTTTATTATTCTACGAGTTTTTCCGGATACTTCTTAGGCGGAAAACTCACAAGCCCATGTCTGGTCGAGTGTATTCCTGATTTTTTATCAGCTTTATGTGAGCATATTCGTTTGAACTGATCATCAGACCGCAACAATACTAGGGTTTAAGGGTAAAAGAGTTTTGTTCCAACGACGGGATTGCTCCCTTGATATAAAATAAACTTCAGGGGCAGCGGTACATACCTTATGCTGGGAAAGGTAAGCGAAGATTTCGGCTTTCATCAGCTGGAAGTGGAAAAAATGGCAAAACTGGAAGTCAAGCCCGATCCGAGGTATTGAGGATATTTCTTTTTTGTACGGTATTGTTTTTCTCCCATTCGTGCCCAAGCAATACTTTTTCAAACCTTAAATCTAATATCTGTTTTTAAGGTTTACTGAATGACGAACCATACGGATTTCACCATCCTGAACCTCTGAGAAATACACCCTCAAGTAAACTCTATGAAAAATTAAATCTTCAACTTTCTTTCCAATAATTACGAACTTTACCCTGGATAACAGCTCCCGCTCAAGCACTTCCAGCTCTTCAGGAAGAATGGTTGTCCCCTTATCTAAGCTGAAGTAAATACCTAAGATTTGTCCCTTCTCGTCAACACCAATGATCATGGAAACAAAATCATTGACTGCGGCAAGTTGTTTTATCCTGCTCTCCGTAAAAGCCTCTTTAAAAGCTTCAAGGAAGGGGTCGTGCGAGACTAGGCTGATGTAGGAAAAGTCTAACTTATCCCTGTTGTACTCAGTTCTGGTTTTCATGGGGTCAACATAGTTACTATTCGTAATGTGTAACCTTTCACCCACTTTTTTGCATTTAAAAACCGAAGTTCTCCCTTTTACCTCGGATGAGTCCCATTCGCTTTGACCTGTGCAGGATAGCGAGAAAAAGCTTATTGCAGTAACAATGGTGAACCTTACCAGCAATCCTGATAATTTTGGTATTAGACTTGTTGTTTTCATTTTATTTTCTTTTTAGTTACAACCGGACCTGGACTGGATTATGGCCAGTGGGGTATCAAGGTCAGATAGCAGGTAACCACCGTATAAATTGTTGTACTGATTGAAGTACCCGAGCATGGTGCTGTACTGCTCCATTACGGTCGGGGTGAATCCCTCATTTGCTATTTGAATAACCCAAGCATTGTATTCATCCATTTGCTCATTGGGAAAACCGATGCTTACACTCTCGCCGTCGAGACTACTCTCATTGCCATTTGCAAATAGCTCTGTATACAAATAGATATCCTTGAACAGCTTTGCCTCGAACTCGAGATTGGTCCAGCCGGGCTTGAATTTACTGTATTGACCTGCACCTCCGGGGTAAATGGTGTTCTGGTAGGCATGAAAGAGTTCCTCAACAATGTTGTTTGCGTCGATACTGGAACTATTGCGAAATGTAATTGTATTGTTACTAACGCTGTACTGAGCTTCATCGGAAATTGAACCATCTACATTAAAACTGAGGCTAGCCCACACTGTATTTACAACGTTGTTGGTGGCACAGTCTTCAGATATCTGTATCCGAACAGATTCCAATATAGCAGATTCATCATTGGTTAGAGGGCGGGCTGACTGTGTCGTGCTACCTCCGCCTCCGCCTCCTCCAAGATCATAGTATTCATCTGCGGTTGCATAATAGTAATCAGGAACATAATAGCATTCCGTATAGGAGTAGAGCAGTTCGGGCTCACTCCACGTTTCGCCTCCATCGATACTTGTTATCTGCCAAAAGTCATAGGTAAAACAATCAATGCCTTTAGAATTTGCCTTTTTGGACAAGGCCGCTGCGTCAGGAGCACCATAGTGCAGCACTCTGCCGTCGGGTTGACAGACATAGGCTGCAAGGAATTCACCGTGCAGGTTCTCCGTCACTATGGTACCCGAAAAGCGAGATTGTCCTCCCTTATCGGATCGGCCAGACAGCCCATCAGGGATGATATAGACAATTTCCCCCTGCATGGAGCCGTCTCTTCCCTTATTAACCATAAGGAAGGATGATTTTTGTACATTCATGTTGTAGGGGCTGGTGGAGCTACGGATGAAGTAATCTTTTTCATAATCCAGCGGGGTTACAGCAGCATAACCGCGGTCCCAATTCTGAATGGTCGCTTTTCCCCAGTTAGGACTTCGACGAGGGATTCTGGGATGACCTTTAGTTCCGTTATTATGCATTTGCTCCTCATAAAAAGTTCGATATTCATCAATTTCATAAGGAATAGAACCGTCTTGAAGATCCTCTTTTTGACAGGAGGTCAAAACTGTAATTAATGTCAGTGCAATGAGCAGTGGCAGGCTAATGATAAGATGTGCTTTGTTTTTACAAAAGAATAATAATTTCATGATTTCAAAATTATTTAGTGCCCTACTTTTTCGATGTTCGTGCGTTTACTCGGCTACTCTCCTGTTTCGTGCCGTTTTTCGCTTTCACATACCCGGCTTCGGTTGGTTAGCCCATAGGAAGCTTTCCAAGGGCAGATGGTTCTGGTTTTCCATGCCCCCTAACTTCGATATAAAACTCTCCAAATTAATCGTAAGTACAATTCCATTCTTTTGTATCAGAATTAATTAATTGATTGCGCTCTTTTGAACTCAACAACACCCTGATCCTGTAGCATAATTTTGTCAAAACAAATGAAGACATCAGTCTCAGATTCAATTCTTTTCTTTACAACAAACAATTATCAATATGTAATTTCAGACAAGACATAATCAGAGTCAATCAATCAGATATGTTATACAACATATTTCGATAAAATCAGAACAAAAATTCAATATGCCCGGGATAGGGGTCAACATCGAATCAGGCGCCCTGGGTTTTTAAATTACCTATGAGTTTGGGTTTCTTCTGTTGTCAAACAACGAAATGATATATAGATAGTTGGCAAGGTATGGAGTTTTTCTTCCGGATATAACTCTGAGATACTTAAAACTAATAGTATGGTCTGTAATACCCGGGCATATATCCGCGGTTCATATGGTAAGGCATATGTCCCTGTTGCATCATATAGGGATTTATCCCGTTGGTGGTGGTTATGCTGGCGCCTATACGAACGCCGGGCAGGGGTGTATAGTCCATTCCCAGTGTCATGGATTCGAATCCATCACGACCAAAAAGGCCTTCATCCATCAGCGACTTTGAATACTGACCGTAAACCGTCATCTTCTCATTTACTGAATAAATGCCCGAAACATTCATAATAAAATCTGATACTGCCCCTGTCTCCCCGGACTCATCAAGATAACCGGGATTAAAACTGTTGATATATGTGCCGCCGACATTAATAGCAAGCTTCGAATTTATTGGAAGCAGCACTGAAGGTGACACCCATGTATGTGTTGAATTAAAGCCATTTAACGAGTTAAACATTACTCCTGTCTGCAGTTGATAACGGGCCCATGAATGTGTATCTGAACCGTCATCATCGTTCTTGTCAGCATAGTATTTTTCCGGACCGGGAGCGGGCATATAAAAGATACCCGTGTTATTAAACGGGTACTGTGCATGAAGGTTCATGCCCGTAAAAATGATAATCGCTATGAATAACAGTTTTCGCATACTGTAAAAATAATGTATTTAATGCTTATTTCAAAATATCATTAATCAAACCTTGCAGCTTTCATCACCCCTTCAATGGATAATATTTTCTTTATTAAACCATTCAGCATGTTTACATTGGGTACATACAAATAAACAATACCTTCAAACAGCCCGTCATGGTTCTCATACTTAAAATTCCTGAGGCTCACCTTATATGAGCTGAGAACATCATATATCTTGGTTATCATGGCATGATCATTTATGCCGGTAATCCTTATACCCGTCTGGAAAGCAGCAGCTTCCTCCCTCCCGGTGGTCCACCTGGCCATCAGCACACGGTAAGGATAGTTGGTCATCAGGTTAGGTGCATTTGGACAGTTAATACGGTGTATCTTCACCCCTTCCGTTATGGTCACGAAACCAAATATCTTATCGCCCGGCACCGGGTTACAGCACCTGGCAAGCTTATAATCGAGTCCCTCAACCTTATTCTCTATAATAAGGTAGTCGCCGAACTTATCACTCCCCTGCGGCTGAATATCCGTTTCAGCGGCCATATCCGGGCTGAGCACATCATCCTTTGCTTCAGCTTTTGTCTCTTTTCCGCCGTCCTTAATAAAATCCTTAACATCCTGCAGCTCTATCTTTTCCGCCTGTATCTTATAGTACAGCTCAGTGGCATTGGGCAGTTTAAAATGATCCAGCAATGATTTCACAAGTTCATCATCATATTTCATCTTCCAGTTTCTGAGCCGCCGCAACAGCATTTCCTTCCCTTCGGCCGCGGCCTTTACCTTTTCAGCATTCAGAGCACTCTTAATACGGTTTTTAGCCTTGCCGGTAACAACGAAGGACAGCCAGTCCTGCTTGGCCTTCTGGTTCTTTGATGTTAAGATGGTA
>JBNJHQ010000189.1:0-5098 GCA_051748705.1 Bacteroidota bacterium
GTCAGTGTTTGGATTGCTGACAGGATGAAAAGGATTAATACTTTTGAATTAATGTAACTTCCCCTGCTCAGGTTAAGAAAAGATTCCCTCTTAAGTATCCTGCTATCCCTGATTATTTCTTCCGAGCTGACGATAAGACCCAGGAAGAGGGAAACAATAACACACATAAAGAGGTATGCGGGAAGATTCTCATTATAATAGAAAACATATTCGGCAGGGCTGTCGGAGGAGATATCAATATACTTGGTAAAATAGCCAAGTATTAGTGCCAGCAGCGGTGCTTCAAGCAGTGTTATCAGCAGGTACTGTTCATTTGCCAGCTTGGATATAAGATCCCTTTTGAAAAACAATACCATTTGCTTCAGCTTATTGGGTATGCTGAAGTTACTATCGGGAATTTTCTCCTTCTTTATCGAACCTGAATGTTTGGGTTTTACGTGCGTATCGAATAACCTTGACCATTCTTCAGGTGATACTTTACGGTTGTTGGTCAGCTTGCCATGTTCATTCACCACCTTTGCGTCGATAATCTGCAACATCTGGTCAGTATTGACATTACCGCAATAAGCACACTGGTCCTCGTCAGGATTGGCATGATTGCTCATCCTTCTGAAATACACTATTGCTTCCATCGGGTTCCCGTAGAAGATCTCGAAACCACCTTTATCAAGTATCAGTATTTCATCAAACATCTTATAGAGGTAGGATGATGGCTGGTGGATATTGGCAATAACCAGTTTGCCATTATCCGTCTGCTCCTTCAGGAGGTTCATTACATTTTCAGCATCAACGGATGACAGTCCGGAGGTTGGCTCGTCAATGAATAAAACAGCCGGTTCGCGGATCAATTCAAGTGCAATATTCAGCCTCTTCCTCTGACCCCCGCTTATAACCTTTTTAAGCGGGCTTCCGACTTTCAGATTTTTAATGTCTTTAAGATCAAGTTCGTCCAGAACTCTTTCAACCACCTCCTCTATCTCAGTGTCATCCAGGTTATCAAGACACAACTTAGCACTGTAATACAGGTTCTGGTAAACAGTGAGGTCTTCTATAAGCAGGTCATCCTGTGGCACCAGGCCAATTATGCCCTTTATCTTTCTTCTATCTTCAGGATTATTCAGATTAAAACCGTTAAAAAACACTTCACCCCTGTCAGGTTTCAGGTTACCGTTAAGCACATTTATCAGTGTTGATTTACCAACCCCGGATCCACCCATTACTGCGACCAGGGTTCCTGATCTTGCATGCATATTGAATTTTTGAATTCCATTCTGGGTATTCTTAAACCAGAAGGAAACATCTTTGGCTGTCACCGATATTGTTTCTTTTGCAAAAATCTCAGAGAACATTCCTACAACATCGGTAAAAAATATTGTGTTGATGGTTGGGTTACGAATTGATGAGCCATGCTCAAATGAATAAGTACGGCCACTAACAATATTCTGGCTGTTGAGGTAAATATCAGCATAGCCGGTATACCTGAGTATATATGTCCTGGTGCTTTCTATCCTGAGGAAGTAGAGTTCCCCTGAAAAATTCGGATCATACCTGTGCTTGACATCCTCGTACATGTACTTCTCCAGGTTATTGACAACAAGGACCTTATCTGGTTCAGGAATATCATGTATGGTGCCGACAATGAATTTAAAGATATTATTGTACTCGTTATCCGGAATATTGAAAGTACGGGCAACCGTTTGCAGGAAATCAGCTTCTTTTTTTGAGACCACTTCACCATGGGATATGAACTCAATAAGCTGGATAACAAGAAAGACTTTCTGGTTTTGTTGAAGCTCCTCGTTTATTTTCTCACATATATCACATATTTTTCTCGCTGCCAGTGTCTTGCGCTTCTCTTTCCTGCTAGCATCCTGGTAATAGTCAGCCTTATGGAACAAAAGCAGGTATTCCTCGAATCTTCCCATGTACTTTTGGGCCAGCTCGCTGTTGAGTTGTTGTGTCAGGAAGGAACGGATTATGTCCTTTTCCCTTTCTGAGACTACATTTTCCTCATCCACATCAACGATCAGTGCGAACAGTTGTATCAGGGCATCGAGAATGGCTTCACTCATATCCCGGTTTTTTAATCAGGCTCAGCCCACGAAATAAGATATGGGCACAGTCAGTTTCAGGTTTACCAGTCATCCAAATTACAAAATCAAAGCATGCCGTCAAAAAAAATTATTTATATATAGACACTGTAACCAGGAGCTTTAAATATTATTAATCTAAAACCATGAAACCGGTATTCATAGTCCCACATGTATTGCAGCCTATTGGGCTTGCCGTATTATCAGGCGGGCATAAACAGTATTTCAACTCACAATTTTAGATAATTTCATTGCAAAACCGAAATGCTTTTATATTTTTGCGGGGCTTTTATTTGCGGCCTTCAACCAGGTTCAGATGCACTCAAAGCCACTGATCCAGAGCCAGAAGAGTTATTACGGGGTATAGCGCAGTCCGGTTAGCGCACCTGCTTTGGGAGCAGGGGGTCGTAGGTTCGAATCCTACTACCCCGACAAAAGACAAAAAAGCCCTGACAGAAATGTCAGGGTTTTTTATTGGAAGTAAGGAGCGTTGAAAATTTTTTTTCATAAGCAACTGACTGACAATAAAACCGACTGAAAGGAGGCTTTTTTGTCTTTTAATCAACCCAAAAAGATAACGAGCGAGCACAGCGAACGAGTAATCCTACTACCCCGACAACTAAAAGACAAGGAGTTAGATGAATTTCTGGCTCCTTTTAATTTTATAAGGTACAATATAGGTACAACAGATAATAAATGTTTATATTCTTTATCTTTCAATCTCTAACTCTCTTCATTGTAATATGAATTAACATGTAATTGTGCTACATTAATACCTCTGTAATACTCGCTATAGTCTACACTCAATTAAAAAAGATAGTTTAACTTTATACATGAAACGTGAAGGCAGTATGAGAAATTGGCATAAGGTGCATCATGGAGGGCTGAATTTCCCAATGCCAACTAATCACTGCTCACTTCGTGTCGCGAGCTCAAATGGGAAGCCATTCTTGGTTCCTCCGACCGTTTTGTTGCATTTTGACCTGTATACGAAGATTTTAAATTTAAAAGAGCAAAATTTTAAACAAAATAATTTGAAAATGTTATAGTCTCAAATCTGGAAGATGACCTTTTATCTTTAGCACGACATATAGTGAGCATACCCTTAAAAACTGATAAGCTATGAAAACAAAAAAGAAAAAACCGAATCATGTAAAAACTGTGCTCTTTTTTTCTTTGATTATTTTCACTGTTGTTTCTTGCAGTAAAAATGATTTCGAAACGATAAAGAAAGAGTTTAGCATTGATCCCAAAGCTACATTCTTGCGAGCGGACGATAATGATAGTCCTTCTAACCCGATGATTATCAATCTTGAGGATAATGGGATTACTACCGGTGTTTCGCTAAGAATAAGAACCATAGGAGCCTACTTTAACAGCCCTTCCGGAAGTACACGCAATGATGCTATTGGTGTGTTTTCTGCTTCTGATCAACTTCTTGAGAAATCAGAATTGAACCGTGTTGTTGATGCAATTGATGCAGGAGAGGTAAGGGTAACTGAAAATACATACACAGGTAATTTGACAACTGATATCCCGGAAGATTTTGGAATTGAAAAAGAATCCTCTGAAATAATTGTTCCTTCTGGTGCACAATTCCTATTTCTTGGAAATGCTGATTGCTTACATTCAGATAATACTGAAACACCTGAAGGATTCAAGATAGAAATTACATATAAAGTTTATTAATAAAATTCATTCTGCTGAGTATAATAAATAGATAGTTATCCCATAGATATTAGATGGCATTGTTGTTTCTCCGGGGCCCCTGCCATAAAACTCAAGCTTTTTATAAAAAGACCAATCTCGGAGAAATACATATACTAATGGATCAGAGAGAATTACAATCCATTCGGAATTTATCCATATCTCATTCACATCCCGTATCAGGTTATGGATATCTTTTGTCTCCCGTTGGACTACATCACACAGATCGAATACTTGAGAAAATTTTAAACTCTTCCTTGACTCAACATCAATATGAAGAACCTGAAATTCTGAGTTACCAGTGATCTTTCCCCCTCTATTGCCAGCCCGGTCTCTCTCTTGCAACTACATAAACAAAATGAGGCTATGTAAATTAAGATAATGAACCTGGTCATAATACGGATTAATATTTTTGTGTCCATCATTGTTAGGTTTTTGAATTATATTTTTACATACTATGCCCGGAGGTTGTTGGCTTTTAGAATAAAATTACTGTTAATTTCTATTCATTCGATGAATAATTTTGAAATAATCAAAGAAGTTTAGAAAGCTTCAGGTGGTGGCCATATTCAGAGGCAAAATGTTTATTTCAAGGAAGGCACCGGTGGCATTGGCATCTGTGACAAACTGTGGTTTGCCTTTTACTATATCCACCGACTGACGATGAGCATGGCCGGTAAAAATACCCAGTAGCTTATCAGACGAAAATACTTCATCATAAAAATCCATTGTTACTTTTGTATGACCGCCTTCAGGCCACCTCACGCGCCCCTCAAGTTCGTATGAACGATCTGATTCCGCACCCCAGGAAGGATTACCACAACCATAAACCAGCGGCCGGCCGGGTGCATACATTGGAATATGCATCATGAGAACAATGGGAGCATCACCTTTAGAATGATTTCGAAAAAACTCCAGCTGCTCCGGCAATATCTCATAAGTGGAATTATCTATAGCCAGAATGTTTATGCCATTAATTTCATAGGAGGCCATTAAAGGGTCCTTCCCCTGGTAAAGAGGTGTTAAACGTTTTTTTGTCCAGGTATCACGCAGCTCATTTCTGCTACCCTCCATACCTTCATAATGCCAGTCGTGATTCCCTGCAATATACAGAAATGGGATACCGGAATTACTCACTTTCTCATGTACCCATTCTACAGCTGCTTCAGAAGGAAAGCTGAATATATCACCGGTCATTGCAAAAAGATCGGCATTCTTTTCAATCGCCAGTTCCAACACTTCTTCAAATGATCTTACAGGATCAGTATCCTCACCCGTCCTGAAGTGTTCAGTAGTATTGT
>JBNJHQ010000190.1:0-5084 GCA_051748705.1 Bacteroidota bacterium
GTCAACCGGCCCCCTGTCAAGTGCCACCTCGCCTTCATCATCCATTCCCTTGATCTCGGTATCTATCCTCATGGGCAAACCGAATGAATTGCTGTAGCTTACGGTGACAGAAGGATTGGCAAGGTATATCGATCCGCTGAGCTTAGAAAATAAGTCTTCCATTTCCAGGTCAAGGGTATCCCTTTCCAGTTCCTCTGAAAGATTGCCAAAATAGCCTGTCACATAATCAAATTCCGGTTCCCCGACCTCCAGCCACAGATTTATACTGTCGGTCGGCAGGTAGGTGCCCGGGGGTGACGGAACAGTGATCTGCCATTCTACCGGCAGGCGGTTATAAGGTGTCAGAGGATCGGCATCAAAGCTGGCCAGGTATCCTCCAAGGGCGACAGAACTGTTAACGGTTGAGCCCGCCGGGATAGTTTCTGAAATAACCAGGGGGCTGCCTCCACTTACAATTCCGGGCACAGTCAGCTCAACCTCCACATCGAAAGTGCACCACGATCTCAGGCTGTAGTTCAGCTGTCCCGATTCAATGTTCATCTTCTTGAGCTTCCTGTCTTCACCCGGTTCAATAACCAGGGTCTCCTCTCCATCAGGATCCATCCCGTCCACTATAAGGTGCGTCTTTTCATAGCTGAAAAGGTTAAATTCCTGGTAGAAATCATCCAGCCCGAACTCAAAGATCGAGTCCTCTTTGAAAACCAGTTTCACCAGCTTATCCTCATCAAAAATCACCGTGGTATCATTGGGTTCCACAAGATCCTCCAGGCTCAGTTCACCCTTGACAGCCCGCAATACGAGTGTCGGGTTAAGAGCCATCTCCCCTGATAATTTATCCATATCATAGCTTTCCTTTATGCATGAAGGCAGTAAAAGGAAGATTACCAGGATAATAAATACCGTTTTGTTTTTCATCTGACTGTCTTTTATCGTGTTAGCGTGTTATTTCATAATTATACAGAAAACTGTCGCTCCCGCCGCATATGAGGTTAAACCCACCTCCCCTGTTAAGCTTACCCACAGAGAAGGAACTGGTACCGTTGAGAGGGAAGCCTTTCAGGTTCTTGCCCCTTTCGTCAAGCAGGTAGATCTTATTTGCGGAAGCATCAGTAAATCCAATCTTCTTATCATTCGATGAAAATTCAAGCCCGTAAGGACCTTTTATATCATCTGAACTGAGTGTCATGGTAAACATCCTGCTCCTGTTATCATCATAAGCTGTCAGGGTGTTGGCATCTACATAGATAAATTCGCCCGCCCCGTCGGCATCCAGGTCAAAATATTCAAATACCGGGTCCTCTGAAAAACCATTCATCTCGTATGTCTGCACCTCTCCATTGAAATTTACCATCTTTATCGAACCATCCTCGGAGGCCAGTACCATCCTGGGTCTGCTCCCCGTGGTGAGCCTGAGCGTCGAACGCTTCGATCTTGCCACCTGTTCTTTCATCTCTACCCTCACATTACCCCTCCTGTCAAGGATATACATATTATCATCATCATTCAGCACAAGGTAATCCTTGCCTGACACCCTGAAAAACTCCACTTCATTCCTTACAGGCGAGCTTGTACTGAACTGGTTCCATCCTTTCACGGTGTTGCCCGCTTTGTCATAGGCATACACCTTCCTGTCGGCACCACAGATAAAAAGCCTGTAATCCATGTTATTCTCGTAATCGAAGAGGGCCAGGCCGTTTGTGGCAGGCGACCTCAACTGCACGGGATACCTTTCTACATAATTGCCATTGCGGTCGATAAGGTGGAGATAGTTCCTGGAGGCAAACAATATCTGCAGCTTGCCATTCCTGTAATAGTCGATCATATAGGCATCACCCACAATAGCCTCGTCCAGGGGCCTCTTCCACAGTATCCTCCCGGCTGAATTAAGGAGGTAAAGATTATTGTTAAGGTCCTGTATGAATATCTCGTCACCCCCGGTGTAATGGTTGGTGAAAAAGAGAGGCTTGGAAAAGGCAACAGTATCCAGGAGGCTCTCCCAGACAGCCTTTGCTTCCTCCCTGGCCTCCGGTTTATACATCAGCGAAAGAGTATTGTATATCATGTCATTGCTCGATACCAGCTGGCAGCCTATGGCCTGCACCTTGCGCAATGATTCGGTATATTTTTCCAGTCCTTTCACTATCTCTTCCTTAAAAACACCATCGAGCAATGAAAGCATTCTCGATGGCACACAATAGAAATAATAACCCGCCCTGCTTGGCAGGGTGCCCTCAAACTCCCTGTAAGTAAGATCATTTGCCAGGGTCCTGCTTAAAATATTATCATAGATAAATTTTGACAGTGTCTCCCTTGCACTGCTTAAGACCAGTATATCGTCATAAAAGGTTGCATATGCCGTTTCTAAAAAATCACCGAAGCTGCCCGCCAGGTCATATCCCAGGTTCTCACCAGGCAGCCGGTAAAAGGTGTATTCGCTTTCATCATCAGGCTTATAGCTTATTATATAATTACCCGGCGCTATACCATGGCGACTGTAATACTGGTTCAGCTCGGTGGTAAAAGCTTCTTCCGTGGCATTACTGCCTTTGAGGTCAAAAAGCATAAGCTTATTCATCTCCCTGTCCTGACCCTCAATATGGAGATGAACCCTTGCCATTTCACCTGTCAGCTGACCTTTCAATATATCCGCCATATACCTTGTATCACCTTCCGCAGCTGCCGGCTCATCACCCAGGGGCCTTGTTCTTATTTCAAACATGGCTGCACTTGCCGGTATATACCTGTATATATTATATGAACCCGACTCCTGG
The DNA here is from genome assembly GCA_051748705.1 of Bacteroidota bacterium. Classification (GTDB taxonomy): domain Bacteria; phylum Bacteroidota; class Bacteroidia; order Bacteroidales; family VadinHA17; genus UBA9300. Next base: position 2,772 of record JBNJHQ010000190.1, read on the forward strand.
TACCTGTAGTCATAAAGCTTCTCGTCCCTGTCAACTGCCTCCGTATAACCGCTCATTACTAAACCGGCATCGTCAAGGTAAAGATCGGCTTCAAGGCACGATGCCAGGCCGGGTATGCCGGAAGCCAGCCCCCTGTCGGCACTGCCGGTGAGCAGGGCTACGAATTTAGCCACATTGTCAAATATTATGTACACCTTGTTTTCATTCTTTCCCGCGGCTGCAGCTACCTTCCTGAAGCCCGGCAGGTCCCTTATATCCTTATCCTGCTCCATCTGCCTGAGCCCGGCCTCTACGAGTATACCGGACGGACTCACCAGTATTACACCCTTTACCAGTGAAATGAACAGTGATGATTCACCGCTTCCTGCCTTTACCAGCTCATAGATATCACTGCCCTGGTATTCCTGCCTGCTGTGCCTCATGCCAGGCACCCCTTCCACTATCGACCTTATGTGCTTGTCGCGTATCTCCGGGCCTGCTGCAAAAGCAAAGAGGGGCGTAAGCCTGTCCTTCCCGATAAGGTGAATACTTATAAGAACAGGATTGCCTCCTGCCATCTGTATGTATTCACGCTGGTGAGTCAGCGAATCAACCAGGGCTATGGCGGAGGTGAAGCGCTGTAACCCGGGTATTTCCGACATGCCCCTTATCATCTCATTATCATTGGCCAGCGCCTCAAAAAGACCGGGCAGGTCAACCGATTCAATAATAATACCCGCATCACCCGGAATACTGCCATAGGGACTGGCAATATAAGCCTTCTTTTTCTGCTGCAGGAAATATGCCAGGGCCGCCATGCCGGCAAACAGTAAAACTATAATTATGATGGTCCATTTTCTTGACACGACACTGATGCTTTTATGAAATTTAACGTACCCAAAAGTAATAAATTATCCCGTGCAGATACAAAAGCAGCACGACGAATAATTGTGCCATAAAAAAAGCGTCCGGCCTGTGGTTCACCGGTGGCCGGCAATGGCGCATAGTGGATGCCTACGGCGGTACCATTACGGAAGAGGAGATGCGCAGGGTGCTCGACCGCGGAGGTGTGATCGGCGGATCATCAGCCGGTGCAACCATACAGGGAAGCTACCTTGCCAGGGGTGATACAAAGACCAATACAATTATGATGGGCGACCATGAAAGGGGCTTCAGCTACCTGGAGGCTTCGGCTATCGACCAGCACCTGCTGGTGCGTAACAGGCAGCACGACCTGGTGGAAGTGATTGCAGCCCGCCCACACCTGCTCGGCATCGGGCTTGATGAAAATACAGCTATTGTAGTGCAGGGAGATGAATTCGAAGTGCTTGGCGAAAGTTTCGTGGCTGTATACGACTATAAGCTGTGGCAGAAAAGTGAGGTTGACGGTGCACCACTGGCCAACGGGGGAAAGTTCTTCCTCCTCAGGGAAGGCGACAGGTATAACGTCAGGGAAAGGAAGGTGACAGAATGGTCGGGCGGCAACCGTAACATATTTGAAGAACCCGCCATGGACACAAAATGATGCCCATCACCGGCAACTTATGATGTATATTACCATATACGATGAGCAAGATCACTTAATATTTTTGTTACTTAAATAATATAAGGCTACATTTATAACAGGAAAACCGCCTGCTTTAATGCAGGTAAAAACAATGACCGGGGAAAAAGCGGTCATTAAAGTATAAAGACGAAAGGCGGTCAATGGTTCTTTACAAAAGTTAGGTTTATTTCTACATGGATTCATTTTCATTTCCATTTGCATTTCCATTCGACAGTCTGGTTGTTAGGGTTTGCGACCGCCTTTCTTTCTTTCACTGAAACATCACAGGAAACAGGATTTACATACTTTTAATAAAGCAAATAACTCTTTGGCACGTTATTTGTTTTTTATTTTGTACACAGGCAATCTCCAATATATACCTCGTAAAGAAAGGGCAGCCAGGTAAACACGATCTTACCTGGCTTTTATTTTTTGTGGTAAGGCCGGGGGCTCAGCGGGACTGGCGGCGGGTTGCATTCCCGGGCGATAAGGTCCCTGGGGCTCCGCGGGATTGCTGCCGGGACCCTCAGCGGGTGGACCTGTAGCCAATAATCTCCCTTACCTCGCGTATTGTCTTTCCTGCACTTTCCCTGGCTTTGCCGGCTCCCTCCCTGATAACCTTTGACAGGCAGGCATCATCTGACAATATTTCATGTATGCGCCCGCGTATGGGAGCAATGAACTTATTGATATCCCCTGCCAGCTGCTTCTTCATATCACCGTAGCGTATCTCGCAGGCCGCATGCTGCTGCCTGAAATGCTCAACGGTGGAGCTGTCCGACATCACC
>JBNJHQ010000191.1:0-5077 GCA_051748705.1 Bacteroidota bacterium
CTGGATTGATGTAGTCCCTTCTGAGGATATGGATGAAGGGCTGGATGGGTTCAATATTGGTTTTGTAATTAAATTTGTGATAGATACAGGTTAAAAAGCTCATGAACCATATTTACTATAGATATTTAATTGTATTCATTGGCCTGGCAATTACTTCCGGTTCATTGTTTTGCCAGGTTGAGGGTGAGAGTGATGTGACAACTATCATTCTGGGAATGAAAAAGGATACCCTTCCCCCGGAGATATCAATCATTTGGCCTCAGGTTGACAGCTCTTTCACCGCCAATAGTACAACTTCATTCATTTACATCTCTGGCCGGCTCGACGATGATTCCGGGATATGCTCACTGAGTGTAAATGATGAAATCGTTCCTACTGGAAAAGATGGGTCCTTCCATATGAAATATGACCTTGGTGATGGCTTGAATGTTTTTGAGCTCCATGCATCTGATCCGTCATCAAACTCATGTACAAGGATGCTTTCTGTGATCAAAACCCCTCCAGAGGCAACTATCACAAATTCTGATGTATTATTTACAGAAGGGGAAAATCATGGCTTGATAATCGGGGTCAACGACTATTCCGATCCGGCAATATATGACCTGGATAACCCTGTTGCTGACGCCACATTATTGTACAGTGTCCTGATAGGTAATTATATGTTCGAGCCTGAGAATGTCACTTTACTCAAGAACCCAACCAGGTCGGACATCATTAAGGAACTGGACAAGTTGAGCTATACTCTTACCACCGGAGACAACCTTTTGATATTTTATGCGGGACACGGTTCGTGGGACAGGGAGAAGGAGACGGGCTACTGGTTGCCTGCAGATGCCGATAAGCTGTCTTCTGTAAACTGGATCCGCAACAGTACCATCCAGGATTTTGTTGACGATATCTCTTCTCGTCACACATTGCTTATCACAGATGCCTGCTTTGCAGGACAGATATTTAAGTCCAGGGGGGGACTGGACAGAGATGCCCCTGTTGCCATAAAGAAGCTTTATTCGATGACCAGCCGTAAAGCAATGACCAGCGGAATGATGGAAGAAGTTCCTGACAGGAGTGTCTTCCTGAAATTCCTTTTGAAAAGACTGCTCGAAAATGAAAAGAAGTATATGCCGGCCAGTGAGCTCTTTAGCAGCTTCAGGGAGGCAGTCCTGAATAACAGCCCCAATGTTCCGGTTTACGGTGTTATCCAGAATACAGGGGATGAAGGAGGGGAGTTCATCTTTATTAAGCGCTGACCGGTATTTGTCCGTTCCCCCTGCCTTGTTTCGTTCTGATCATTTCCTTGTTATGTTAAATCTTAAGCGGATCTTCATCAAATATGTAAGAGACCTCCTTGCAAAGGCTGAAGCTGCCTTGCAGCGGTAAGGGGTCTCAATATTTAAACATTACTATAGGGCTTATCAAACCTCTTCTCATAGGCCCCATACTTCTTTAGCCGGCTGTTCCAGTAATAATTGTTGAGTCCTGTAAGGCTGATCAGCCTGAAAAAAATACGCCTGCCGCTTGAAAGTTTAAAGGGTTTTCGGAGTCTCTCCCTTATTGATTCAGAAAATTGACCTGTCCTGGCAAAGTGCTCGCCAAGGTCACGGAATGATTTAAACAATTTAGCATTCATCCTGGGTGGCATTATTTGTATCCCCTCAACCCCTCCTTTAATTATTGTACCAAGGTATGAAGCCCCAAGTCGTTTGGTGGTAAATTTTTGCAGGTATTTCTCCAGGAAGACGGAGTGCTTCAACTCGGGGAAGCCAGACTGTACAATATATCCTACCTTCCTGTCTTTTACGTTCGTTTCAAGATATATTTTTTCAAAGAACTCTTTAACTATGCCAGGCATGGCATCGGTCTAGAGTGGAAACATAAAAAGGATGGTACTATGCTCATTGAACACTTCAACGGCTTCTTCCCTGTGTTTTTTACCGTCAAGGTAATATATATCTGCTTCTTCGCTGTCGATTTTATTGAATCCCTTCAGGAATTCATCTGCAAGTATCAGGGAATTACTCTTCCTATCAGCATTTAACTGTCTTAAATCTTAACAGAATCTTCATCAGATGTTAACAAAACATACTTATTATTAACATGAATTCGATGAGATCTTATTATGGGCAAAAGAAAAAGAAGGAAGGTTGACCTGGTTGTACTCTCTGATATACACCTTGGCACCTATGGATGCAGGGCCAGGGAGCTTCTTAGCTACCTGAGATCAATCAATCCTTCTACCCTGGTACTGAACGGGGATATAATAGATGTATGGCAATTCAGTAAACGATTTTTCCCATCTTCTCATCTTCAAATCATCAAGTATATTACAACTTTGCTTACCAAAGGAACCAGGGTTTACTATATAACAGGTAATCATGATGAACTATTTCGACGGTTTGCCGGCTTCGAACTGGGGGGCTTAAAGATAGTAAACAAGTTATTACTTGATCTTGACGGAAAGAAAGCCTGGATATTCCATGGAGATGTTTTTGACGTTGTCATGAATTATTCAAAGTGGCTCGCAAGGCTGGGAGGTAAGGGATATGACCTGCTGATATTTATAAACAGTATTGCAAACAGGGTTAGCCAGTGGATAGGCTATGGTAGAATCTCTTTGTCCAAAAGAGTTAAGAATAGCGTAAAAGGGGCCGTCAAGTATGTAAATAATTATGAAAAGACGGCCATTGAAATCGGGATGCTTAAAGATTACGATTACGTAGTATGTGGACATATACACCAGCCAAGGAATCAGCTCATAGACAAGAAGAATGGCCGGCAGATAAGGTATCTAAATTCAGGTGACTGGGTTGAGAACATGTCAGCACTTGAATATCAAAAGGGAAAATGGTCAATCTACTACTATAATAATGATAAAATCGCTCAGGGAATGGATAAAGAAGTTGTAACGGATATTGATCTGGCCAGAGCTGAATACAAATACAAGGATATTTTCCGAAACCTTGTGGATGAATTTCAGATATTACCATCCGCAAAGGGGAAATTTAAAGATCAGATCAGGAACTGATCAACAAATCAACCCCACAACCCTTGTCCGCCTTAGATGGGCGTGGATTGAAAATCCACGCCATCGGGGGAGGACTCAACCTTAAAAGGTTTATCATATCTCCTCTCATACGCATCGTATTTCTTTAGCCTGCTGTTCCAGTAGAAATTATTAAGCCCTGTTAAACTGATAAGCCTGAAAAAGATCAACCTTCTTTTAGAGAGAGTAAATGGCTTTCCCAGCTTTTGCTTTATTTCCTCAGAAAATTCACCTGTCCTGGCAAAGTGCTCACCTAGGTCACGGAATGATTTAAACAATTTGGCATTCATCCGGGGTGGCATTATTTGTATTCCTTCAACCCCTCCTTTAATAATTGTTCCCAGGTAATCGGATTTCAGTCTTTTTTCGGCGAACCTTTTAAGGTATCTCTCAACAAATATTGAATGTTTGGCTTCGGGGAAGCCTGACTGGACAATGAAGCCTATTGTCTTTTTATTTTCAAGCGGCTCAGCGTATATCTTCTCAAAGAATTCCTTTACCATCCCGGGCATAGAATCTATATACAGCGGAAAGATGATCAATATGATTTCATTCTCCCTGAATGCCTGCACCGCTTCATCCCTCTGTCTTACATTTGCCAGGAAATATATGTCGGCCACCTCGCTGTCAACCTTATAAAAGCCTTTCAGAAATTCATCGATGAGTAGCTTTGAATTGCTCTTTTTATTCCTTGGTGATCCGTTAATTATTACAAGTTTCATTTACTGTTTCTTTAATTTTTGATTTATCTGCAAGCCTCAAATATTTTTTTCTGCCATGCAGGTTCAGGGCCAGCCTGTCATATATATCGCTCAAGATATTCAAATCCGCTTCATCAGTGTCTTTTTCCGGAAGTACAATCACCCCGAAATCAGGATAGGAATCATAACGTTTCCTGTGATGAAACTCTTCGTCCTTAATTATGATATAGGGATGGACCAGGCTTACCAGCCTGTCGGTTATCTTTTTGAGCTCTGCGCTTGTGAAGCCTGCCACCAGGGGCGATGCAAAAATTATAAAATCAGAGTTTATTACTGCTCCGAGCACCTTTCCACCGTCGTCTTTAATGGAACACAGCCCGGGTGTTTTCCACCAGCAGTCCCAGCAACCGGTACAATACTTCAGGTTCATTGATTTAAGGTCGAACTTCACCACCTCGTTATCCTTTTTCAGCTCTTTTTCAAGTTGGTTCAGATAGTTGCTAAAGTCCGTATTATCCTGATTGGTGTCGCCATTAAGAATTGTAATTTTCATTGGTCTTATTATAGTATTGAGATCAAATATTCGACAATATTAACCAATCTCCTCCTGAAAATCGGTGAATTACGGAAAAACCAGGGTAAATGACGCAGATGCATTAAAAATGCAATTTAGCGTGAGGCAAGCGCCTGTTCAACTTCCTTCATAAGCAGATAATGCTCATGATCGTACGAATTACGGGCATCCCATCCTCTTTTAAGGACTTCATGGGCTTTTTCAATCTTACCCTGCTTAAAATAGCCAAGTCCTTTTGTGTATAAACAACCGATGTGGTCAGGTGCGGATTCAAGTGCCCGGTCAATCAGTTCCATGCCTTTATCAATATCCACTTCCCTGTCTATGAGAATATATCCCAGTCTCCATTTAATGGATGGATACTGTGGGTACGCAGCTATCATATCACTGAAAATATCCATGGCTTCATCAAAATGCTCAGCCTCCTGGTAGATAAGTCCTGTATAGTAATTGATCAGGTAATCTTCCCAGCCCTCGGTTTCCCTTATTAAACGGTATTTCTCAATATATTCATCGGCTTCCTGGTTATTTCCACGTGAAAGCGCACAAACAGCCTGATTGTAGATTATTGCCGGATGGTCAGGGAGTACACTCAAGCCCAGATCATAAACATTCCTCTCCCTTTCATGATCGCCCAATAAATGATATACTTGTCCTGTCAAGCTGTAAACACCTGCCCATTCCCAGCCACCACCCCATTCTTTGTCTATCTCCAATGCCTTTTCAAGGCATTGAATAGCATTTTTATAGTCATGTATTAGG
>JBNJHQ010000192.1:0-5047 GCA_051748705.1 Bacteroidota bacterium
CTCCATGTCTGCTGGAGGTCCTAATTGTGAAAGTCAATGTCTGCAATACAATCCTGTTCTTTCACACAACCACTACCTTATTCACTCCTCTTATGCTAATAGCATGAGCTTCTATACAAATATATGATATAATATCAGAAAATCAAAAAATATTTTTAAAAATCAGGAACATAACTTTCATCTCTTAGCCTGCCTCCTTCGAAAAGCTGTAAATATGATATCTTAATATACTGACAATTGAATAACATTTTATATTTTTAGTCCATTCAATAAATCTTACACTCATGAAAAGAACATTTTTTTTACTGGCAGCTTTACTTTTTACCTGCCTGGTAAGCGGTCAGAATTTACCGGAAGGATATAATTGCTCAACCATAATTGTGGGTAAGGATGCCTCTGCAAGCGGGCATGTACTGGTAGGACACAATGAAGATGACGGGGGCACACAGGTGGTAAACTTTTATAAAAGCCGTGCCTCTGATTTTCCCGGTGAGAAGATCGTATTGAAAAATGGTGCTGTAACAGACAGGACATCAACTGCTTTTGCCTCTATATGGCTGGAAATGCCGGGCCAGGATTTTGCCGACAGTTTCCTTAATGAGAACGGTGTGCTTATTACATCAAACTCATGTCCTTCCAAAGAGCGCTATGGTGAAATAGTGGACGGCGGTATAGGGTATAACCTCAGGAAGATAGTTGCTGAAAGAGCAACATCGGCACGAAACGGTGTTGAGATTGCAGGTGAACTGGTTTCCCGGCTGGGATACAATGCCTCGGGAAGAACATACACTATAGCCGATACAAAAGAAGCATGGATGCTGTCTGTTGTCAGGGGGAAGCACTGGGTGGCAATGAGGATCCCCGATGATCATGTTGTTTACCTGCCTAATTATTACATTATAAAGGAAATCGATTTTGAGGACAGGGAAAACTATCTGTATTCGGAGGGACTGAAGGAATATGCACAGACCCGTAGATGGTATGATCCTGCTGAAGGGGAATTCAATTTCAGGGAGGCATACGGTAACCCGGGATCTGCAGAGAGTATGTCAAATATAGGGCGTATGTGGACGGGAGTGAGTATGCTTGCATCCAAAGAATTTGATATAGATGATGAAATGCCCGTGAGTTTTGTCCCTGCTAAACTGCTTTCAATAGCTGACCTGCTAACAGTCCTTGTAAACCATTACGAAGGAACAGAGCTGGATGACTCAGAACATTATACCTTGCATAACCCTCATAAAAACAAGGTGATGAACATATGTGCCGGACACCAGCAAATGTCCTTTGTGGCTGAACTGAGGGACGGGCTGCCTGTGGAAACAGGATGCAGGATGTGGATAGCCCCGCGCAGAGGCTGCGTACATGCTTATATGCCTGTATATTTTGGCATTGAGGACTTCCCTTCTTCTTTCCGTTACTTTGATGACAGCCACAGGGCTTATGAAATGCACTTCAGTGCACCCGAGGATATGTACAACAGGAATGATGGCAGGGCCTGGTGGTCCTTTATGGAAGTCACCGATTACGTTGACGAAGATTATGGCAGCAGGATAGGGGAAAGGAGAGAATTCATCAAAAGGCTGCAGGACGAATATTTTGAACTGGCTGAAGAGTACGACAAAGCCATAATCGAACAATGGAAGATTGATAAGGATATTGCGCTGAAGGATATTTCACAATTCAATAATATGATATTTGATAAAGCCCTGGAAAGCAATACCGAATATATGGGAAGTAAATAAACAGGACAGGCCCTTATGCCATTCCCTTTCCTGACATTAACTTTGACAATAGTGAAATCATTAAAATATAAGCTAACATGGAAATGACTATAATAGAAAAAATAATTGCCAATCACTCTGAAAAAGAAATGGTAAAACCCGGTGATATTGTTGATGTTGTAATTGATGCCAGGGTGGCGCGTGATTTCGGGGGGGCCAATGTGGTTAAAAATATAAAGGATTATAATCTCGGTATTGAAGATCCTGAAAAAACACTTTTTACTTTCGACTGCAATCCTACGGGCTCAGATCAGAAATATGCCGTCAATCAGCACCTGTGTCGTTTGTTTGCGCGTGAACATGGTATAAATGTTTATGATATTAATGCAGGTATCGGGACACATCTATTGATAGATGAAGGCTATGTTTACCCTGGATCCACGTCAGTATCAACCGATTCACATGCAAACATCCTGGGGGCAGTGGGAGCCTTCGGACAGGGTATGGGCGATAAGGATATAGCAGCCGCCTGGAGCAGCGGGAAGGTGTGGTTCAAGGTGCCGCAGTCAGTGAAGCTGATCCTGGAAGGTGAATTACCTGCCAATGTTTATGCAAAGGATGTTGTTCTCAACCTGCTGAATGAATTTGGAGCAAATTCACTCCTTGGTTATTCAGTTGAAATATATGGTGACTGTGTTGATGATATGGGTATAGGTGACAGGATAACAATAGCATCAATGGCCACCGAGATGGGAGCCATTACCATACTGTTCCCACCCAACAGTGAAGTAATTGATTATTGTGAAAGTAAAGCACGTAAAGAGTTCCGGGCTGTTTTTGCTGATGAATCAGCTTCATACGAGAAAATATTTAATATTAATGTAAGTACTTTCAAACCAATGCTTTCCAAACCCGGCAAGCCTCACGATACCACGGAGATAAATCTTGAGAGGGGGAAGAAAATTGATTCAGCCTTTATCGGAAGCTGCACTAATGGAAGGATGGAAGATATGAGGGCAGCTGCAAGGATTCTTAAGGACAGGAAGGTTGCACCCGGAGTGGTACTTAAAATAGTGCCTGCCACTGACCTTGTATGGACCCAGTGCCTGGAAGAGGGAATAATTGATATTTTCAAAGGAGCCGGTGCACTGGTTTCAAATGCAGGCTGTGCAGGTTGTGCGGCCGGACAGGTGGGACAGAACGGACCGGGAGAAGTTACAATAAGCACAGGTAACAGGAATTTCCCGGGGAAACAGGGGAAGGGCAGTGTTTACCTGGCATCTCCTGCAACAGTAGCAGCATCTGCGGTAGCAGGGTATATAACGGATGAAAATGATGTCCCGGCTGAACCTATGCTATTTGAATATAAAAAAGGGAAAGGCAAAACTGAAACAGAATCGCCCGCAAGGAAAGAAAAAACCAGGAGGCCCGAAATAATAAAAGGGAGATGCTGGATAATAAATATGGATAATATTGATACCGACATGATTTTTCATAACAGGTATCTCTCAATTACCGATCTGGATGAAATGGGCCGTTACACCTTCGATAACCTTGAGGGATATGAAGATTTTGCAAAAAAAGCAGGCAGGGGAGATATAGTCATTACAGGAAAAAACTTTGGCTCGGGCAGCTCAAGACAGCAGGCAGTTGATTGTTTTATATCCCTGGGAGTGCAGGCGGTGATGGCAGAATCCTTCGGAGCTATCTATGAGAGAAATGCAATAAATGCTGCTTTCCCTGTCCTTACCTATGACAATATTAGCGAATTAAAGCTGGATGACGGCGATGAGGTAGAGATAAATATGAAAACAGGTGATGTGAAGAACCTTAATAACGGCCGGACTGCAGCTATCAATCCTTTCAGTGATGTCCAGATGGAAATATATAAAAAGGGAGGTCTCTTATGAAAGCCCGTACATTCGTAGAAAAGATTTTTAATGCCCCAACAGGTGCCATTGTATTTAAAAAGCCCGATATTGTTCTGACCCATGACAATACCGCAAGCATTTACAGGACTTTTGAGAAAATGCATGCTGAAAAAATTTTCGACCCCGGTCAGCTGCTCGTTGTGCTTGATCATAATGCCCCGCCTACAAATGCAAAGCTGGCCACACAGTATGAGGAAATACGTGAGATGGTCAGAAAACACGGGGTAGAAAAATTCTATGATGCCGGAAGGGGCATATGCCACCAGATTATGTCCTATCATGCCCGCCCGGGGATGACTATAGTGGGAAGTGACAGTCATACATGTACCGCAGGAGCATTTAATGCAATGGCGGCAGGGATAGACAGAACCGAATCGGCAGGCATATGGACACGTGGAGAAACATGGTTCAGGGTACCCGAATCAATGAAAATAACACTCCACGGCCGCCTCAGGGAAAATGTCTATGCCAAGGACCTGTCCCTCTGGATTATAGGAATGATCGGTACGGCAGGTGCCAATTATATGTCGATTGAATACCACGGTGAGGGAGTGAAGACACTGAGCATATCCGACAGGATGACCATAGCAAACCTTGCCTCGGAGATGGGTGCCAAGAATGCTGTATTCCCGGCTGATGATGTGCTGCAGGACTTCCTTGGCGAAGAAAAGTATTCAGGCCTGTGGGCTGATGAAGGGGCTGAATATGTAAGTGATCTTGAAATTGACCTTGATGAGATTTATCCATTGGTTGCTGCTCCTAATAATGTTGATAATATAAAAGCCCTTGCAGAAGTAGCCGGCACCGAAGTTCAGCAGGGATTAATCGGAACATGTACGAACGGAAGAATAGAGGATATACGTGTGGCTGCAGGTATACTTAAAGGCAGGAAGGTAAAGGAAGGTTTCCAGTTACTGGTTATACCCGCAAGTCGTGAAATATACCTTGAAGCCATCCGTGAAGACCTTATAACAATACTTATTGAGGCAGGAGCAAATATACTCAGCCCCAGCTGCGGCCCATGCCTTGGGACAGGACAGGGAATACCGGCTGACGGTTATACGGTTATCTCTACCGCCAACAGGAATTTCCCGGGACGAATGGGTAACAAAAATGCTGAGATCTACCTTGCATCACCGGCAAGCGTTGCATGGTCTGCCATAAAAGGGGTTATTACTGATCCCCGCGGGCAGGCAGGTAATGAAAAATTTACAGCAGACAGGAAAGAATCGGCCGGTGTAATGATCGGTGAAAATGAGAACAGAAAACATAATGGGGTGTGGAATTACAGCGATTGTGATAACCTGAATACAGACCAGATGTTTGCTGGTAACCTGACTTATAATGTTCTCAGTTCGGATCCGGAAGCAATAATTCCGCATCTTTTTGAAG
>JBNJHQ010000193.1:0-4983 GCA_051748705.1 Bacteroidota bacterium
GGTGCAGGCAGTGAAGTCAATACCCACCCCTATTACATCCCCGGGTTCAACAGCTGCCTCAAGCAATATGGCAGGTATCGTTTTTTTCAGCACTTCAAGGTAATCATCAGGATGCTGAAGGGCCCAGTCGACACCGAGCTTTGTGCCGTCGGGCAGCTGACTGTCCATTACCCCGTGCGGATAATCCAGCACCGCTGTAGCCAGCTCATTTCCGTCAGCCACATTTATAAGTACGGAGCGACCTGAAAGGGTGCCGAAATCAATTCCGATAACATATTTATTCTTCATTTTCTTCATTTTTCTGGCCATAGTAAGCATCCCTGCCATGCTTCCTCCGGTAATGTTTATCGAGCAGGTAATTATCAATTATATCATAGCCAGCAATGGCATGGGTCAGGATTGCCATATGAGCCACCTCCTCCAGCACAATGCTGTTATAAACAGCCTCTGCCGGGTCTTTTCCCCAGGTAAAAGGTCCATGGTCGTTTACTATCACCCCCGGGACTGATGCGGCATCTATATTTCTGAAGGCATCCACTATTGCCCTGCCTGTATTTATTTCATAATACCTGCTCACCTCTGCGGGATTCAATTTCCTTGTGCATGGTATATCACCATAAAAATGGTCGGCATGGGTGGTCCCCATCACCGGTATTGACCGGCCTGCCTGGGCCCAGGCAGTGGCATGCAGAGAATGAGTATGTGCTATACCCCCCATGCAGGGGAAATTTTTATAAAGCTCAAGGTGTGTGGGTGCATCTGACGAAGGTTTTAGTCCTCCCTCAATTATGTTAGCATCAAGGTCGAGCACCACCATATCAACAGCTTTCATCTTATTGTACTGAAGACCTGAAGGTTTGATAACCATCAGCAGGTTCTCACGGTCTATAGCGCTAACATTTCCCCAGGTATGTAATACAAGACCCGATTCATAAAGTTTAATATTTGCTTCAAAGACTTCTTCCTTCAGTTTTTTAAGCATTTCCTATAAGTATTTTGTTTTTGAAATTTACTGTTTTCCTACAGTCATCACTGCACATCAAGGTTAAAATAGAAGCCCTGCCGTTTAAAATCTTCATACCTTGAAGGGATGAACCTGTAATAAAAAGCGCCCTTTTTCGAGCTTTCTTTTTCTTTCTCATCCAGTTTTTCAAGCAGGTTCATCGAAATGATCTTTTTCCTGAAATTCCGTTTATCCACCTGCCTTCCATATATTGCTTCATAAAGCTCCTGGAGCTGGACCAGTGTGAATTTCTCAGGGAGAAGCTCAAATCCCACGGGTTCAAGCTTTATCCTCTCGATCAGCTCCCGGTGGGCCCTGTCTGCAATCTTTTTATGATCGAAGATAAGCCCGGGCAGTTGTGCTACTGACCGCCATTGTGCTCCACTGCTTTCAACCATCACCGGGTTGAGTCTCAGGGTGTTGATCAGTGCAAAATGAGATACTGTAATCACCCTTCCACCCGCATCCCTTTTCACATCGCCCCATGCATAGGATTGTTCCATATAAACATCCTCCAGTCCTGTCAGCTGCTTAAGGACGCGGCAGGCAGCTTCAGACACTCCTTCATTTCTTTTCACGAAGCCACCCGGAAGCGACCACTTCCCCAGTTCAGGCTCAAAACTTCTGCGCACAAGAAGTAGTTTAAGTTCCTTATCCGTAAGGTCATATCCGAATATAACACAATCAACAGCAACATAATGTTTTTCGCGTATGTCATAATGATCCGTCATAATTCAAACACCGGTTTTAAGTGTCCGGCCTGCAGAAGGGTCTGTTTGCGCCTTATGAACGCTCACTTGATACCCCCTGCAAGGTGGTAATACAGGTCGTTCCACTTCAGTTCGTTCTTAAGTACCCCAATATTTGTTTCTTCGTCAATAGTTACTGTTTCAATCCCGAGCATTGCACCAAAGTCTTTCATATACCTGCTGTCAATGGCTGTTGAGAAGCCTGTGTGATGGGCTCCGCCAGCTATTATCCATGCTTTAGCCGATATTTTAAGGTCGGGCATTGGCTTCCACAGCACTCTGGCTACAGGCAGTTTCGGCATATCAGGGCATTCAATAACCATTACGGGGTTAAGCAGCAGTCGAAACCTGTTACCCATGTCGATCAGGGAGGCATTGATCCCATTCCCGGGCAGTGCCCTGAATACCAGCCTGGCGGGATCTTCACGTCCTCCAATTGAGAGGGGATGGATCTCAAGCCGTGGTTTTTCACCGCTTACTGAAGGGCATATTTCAAGCATATGTGCTCCCAGCACGGCTTCATTACCTGGTTCAAGATGATAGGTATAATCCTCCATGAATGAAGTTCCCCCGGCCAGTCCGTGGGCCATCACCTTCATGGATCTGACCAGGGCAGCTGTTTTCCAGTCGCCTTCAGCCCCGAAACCATAACCCCCGGCCATCAGCCTCTGAACGGCCAGGCCCGGCAGCTGTGGTAATCCGTGCAGGTCCTCGAAGTTCGTAGTGAAAGCTTTGAAAGAGCCATCCCGGAGAAAATTCCTCAATCCTGCCTCTATCCTGGCAGCATCCTTTAAATGAGCTGACTTTAGAATATCCTTGTTATCGCTTATGTATAAATCGCCATACTCCTCTATCAAAGAACTGATCTCACTTTCCGGAACGGCATCACATACCTTCACCAGGTCGCCCACTCCGTAAGCATGGACTGAATAATTCATCTGTATCTGTGCAGCTACCTTGTCGCCCTCGGTAACTGCCACATCCCTCATATTATCCCCGAAGCGTGCTATCCTGAGTTTTTTTGTGTCGGCCAGGGCAAGTGCGGCCCTTGACCATATGGCAATTTCCTGTGTACACGACTTATCTTTCCAGTGCCCCACCACCACTTTCCTTTCCATCCGGAGGCGTGCACCGGCAAATCCGAATTCCCTTCCACCGTGGGCTGACTGGTTAAGGTTCATGAAATCCATATCAATCTCGTTCCACGGTATATCGCGGTTGAACTGTGTGTGAAAATGAAGGAGGGGTTTTATCAGCCATTTCAAACCGTTCAGCCACATTTTGGAGGGTGAGAAGGTATGCATCCAGCTTATCAGCCCTACACATTTATCATCATTATTAGCCTGCAGGCATAATTCAGTTATTGCGTCGGCAGAAGTGAGTATGGGCTTAAAAACTATTTTCACAGGAATTTCTTCGAGCCTGTCAAGGTAAGCTGCTATCTTTTCCGAATCTTCCCCTACCCTTTTCAGTGTTTCTTCACCATAAAGATGCTGGCTTCCTGTGACAAACCAGATTTCAGAATTCCTGTATATATCCATAATTCATATTAATTACCAGAAATAGGCATAAAATACTATTACTACAGTAATAATAATGGCTGAATTCACAAGGTCCCAGTTATTCCAGCTTGCCCTGGTAATTGCTTTCTGCTCAGGGCTGGCAGATCGAAGGTAAAGGCCCATGATTGATTTAGGATCTTTCCTTTTGGTAAACCTGCTAACGATCATCATCACTATTATCACGAAGAAGAAAAGCACCACTTCATAATGGTAAACATTGGTATCGACAAAGACCTTCGACCACAGGGTGTCCGGGGGAATGCTCCGCTCAAACACCATGAACCCCAGCTTGAGCATACCCAGGGTAAAGCCTGTAATCAGTCCCGTGAGACCTGCTGCAGGGGTTGTTTTTTTGGACAGTATGCCAAGCAGGAAAACAGCTGCTATGCCCGGGGCCAGCATTGACTGCACCTCCTGCAGATACTGGTACAGCACATTACCAAGACCTCTCATTACCGGTATCCATAATATACCGAGAATAACCACGGCAACGGTCGCCATTCTTCCCACCGCCACCAGTCTCTTCTCTGTGGCTTCCGGTTTATACTTCTTGTAAAAATCCACCGTAAAGAGTGTGGCTGAAGAGTTGAACAGGGACGACAGTGAACTCATCAGGGCTGCCAGTATTCCTCCCACCACTATTCCCTTGAATCCTATGGGCAATAAATTCGTTATCAGTGCTGGAAAGGCAGCATCTGAATTAGTAAGGTCAAGTAAGCCTTTCTGGTTCATTGCAAAGGCAATCATACCGGGTATCATAAAAATAAACACAGGTGTAAGCTTCAGGTATGAACCAAAAATTGCACCGCGCCGTGATTGTTTCTGATCCCTGCCCGACAATACCCGCTGTACTATATACTGGTCAGTGCACCAGTACCAGAAACCAATTATCGCCGACCCGAAAAGGACACCTGTCCAGGGAAATTCAGGATCTTTGGCCGAACGTACCAGGGAAGTCATATCATCCCCGTATTCATTTACAGGGACAGCCCTGCATATCTCCATCATTTCATTCCAGCCACCGAGCTGTATCAATCCCATTATCATTATGACGATCGATCCTGCCAGCAATACCGGTGTTTGTATTACGGATGTTGCAAGCACGGCCTTCATCCCCCCGAAGACAGTATATAAACCGGTAAGCAGCACGAGGCCGACAGCACTGATCCAGAAAAAATCAATTCCAAACATGGATTCTATACCGAATACCTCTTTAAAGACCACACCGCCGGCATAAACCGTAACGGCCACCTTGGTAAGCACATAGCTCACCAGGGAGATAATGGAAAGGATGGACCTTGATTGTGAATTATATCTTTTTTCAAGGAATTCAGGCATGGTAAATACACCGCTCCTGGCATAGAAGGGGACAAAAAGCCAGCCAAGGATAAGTATTACCCAGGCATGCATCTCCCAGTGGGCCATTGCCATGCCACTTGAAGCACCTGTTCCGGCGAGCCCGACCAGGTGTTCAGAACCAATGTTTGAAGCAAATATGGAAGCACCTATGGCTATCCATGTGGCATCCCTCCCGGCAAGAAAATAGTCAGATGAGGTTTCATCTTTTTTTCTTACCACCCATATAATCACACCTATCAGCACAAGACAAAACAGTCCGAGCACAATCCAGTCAATTAAGGTCATCTCACTAAGGTTTTATGTTAGTAAT
>JBNJHQ010000194.1:0-4970 GCA_051748705.1 Bacteroidota bacterium
CCTGTTGTTCAGGGAATTCTTTTGCTGCAATTCATGCAGGCGTATCCCTGCGTGGGCAACGACATTTGAAAGTGCGCTGACAGGTTTTTTGATGATTGTTCTGAATCCTGGAATGCTGGCTATAAACAGGGGCAGGCTTTCCACCGCCAGCTCAAGGGCAAGGGGTAGATTTTTAAAGGATGTTCTGTCAAAGCTTTTCCTGATTACGGGGTTATAGAGTTCAGTTCCCAGCACAGAAAAACCTATAATGATAAGGGCTGCCCTGAAATTCATTCTTAATCCTTCAATTAAGCCCGTTACAAGTATATTCTCCCCTTCACGGGCCTTGATGAAAACGAATGAAGTGGCCAGTGTGATCAGTACAAAGAAAACCCAGAATTTTGGATTGAGCAACTGTCGCATGGCACGTCTGTATCTTGCGATCCATATACTTATTATAACGGGCACTGTGATTAACCATACAATGATGGGTGAATAATTAAGTACAAGCATTGCCGCTATGAAGAGGCTCAGGTTAACAAAAAGCCATGCCAGGGAGTATGGGGCCTTCCGGTCAGGATCATTAAAGCTGTTTTTTACTGTAGTGCTGCGGTAATGATTGATCCGTGCACCTGTTTCCTTTGCTATCCTGCGGCCAAGCCTCAGCCCTGTTAGCGCCGTTATAACACCCAGGATGACATCAGCGGCCAGTAAGATCAATAAAGGCAGCCAGGCCATGTCGACCTGTATACCCGTTTGTTTTTCCGCCAGGTCAGCCAGATCGGAATATACCCCGATTATGCCGGTCCCGTAAAATACTATAAGGGTTAGCACTCTCTGCGCAAGGCTCCACGACATTGCAAGAACAGCACCGGCAATATACCCGGCAACAGTCCTCCCCAGTAATCTGACTGAAAATTCCATCAGCAGGGCCTCGGTCATTATAGCAATCATGGGTCCGAATATCACGGCACTGGGCGAAAGGGTCTTCATCAGGGCGCAGATTAGGCCGGCCCTCCAGAATAAACCTTTTTCATTCCATTTATGGCTTATCGAGATCAGCAGAACAATGCCTATGGCAGTCAGTATACTGCCGCTGAACGGCACCCTCAGGTTATGGAGAAAGCTGCCAATAACTATTTCCGAGGCAGCCCACATGCTTCCTGCAACGGATGCCTTAAGCCACCTTGGGTCTATTTCAGTTTTTAATCTGTATGCCCTGCCTGATGCCATTTTTGAGAAATTGTGGCACAAATATACTGTTTTAATTTACCAGCCAGGGTGCGCTGTAACCAGGAGGCAGTTTTCTGACCCGGGGAGTTGCGGGTGAGAATGCTATATCAAGCTCTTCGATAACACCATCGCTAAGCCTGTAAAGAAGTGAAGAATATGGTGTGAATTCCAGCTTTATATCGTAGCTCTTATCAGCGTAATTAATCCTTAACTCCATATTTTCATTTTTTTCCGGGTATGACTGCCCGTATTCAAGCGGGAATTTAATACCTTCCGTAGCGGGATTTGCAAAGAAGAGGAAAAGGCCTTCACCAGTCTCCCTGGCCCTGAAAGGAGGTATTCGAGTTCCCTCCAGCAGGGGCTTCTTCGTGGGATGAAAAGTTGTTTTTACCCCGGGAAGACTCATCAGTTCAATGACCTTCTCACTGTAGTCGGCGTGCTTTACAGTTCCCGGCTCAAGCGGCTCACGGCAGAGGGTAAGCTCCAATCCCTGCTCTGCCAGCCTGCTTATTATAGTGAGCGATTCATAATCCAGGTACCCGGCATCCACGTAAAGATGGCTGAAGGAGGCATGGCCGACTTTCAGAGTCCCGTTTTCATACCTTGCCTTCTGCAGGAACTCCCTGTTGATCCATGCCGGATGGTGACCTTTAAGTATTTCCGGGAAATAGACATACCTCATCTCGTAGTAGCCCCAGGCCCAGATGAATTGTTTTTCGCGTGGCATAACACCTTTCATCCATGCGTCTTCAAGGGGCAGGTAAACGGCCACATCGGTGTAAGGCCTGCCTTTTTTCATTGTTTCAGAGACTTTTTCAAGGTAAGAGTTGAATGCAGGCAGTTCCGGTGCCAGCATACCGCTGTCGCCCAGGTGCACACTTGCATAAAAGTTCACTGAATCCTGTCCGGCGGGGTTATGTGCTTTGCCATGCCATACAATATGGTTAATCCCGTTTGCAAAGAGGGCATCGGCCACCAGCTTAAGATCGGCGGTCTGCTCTTCCCTGATAAAATTGCGCGGCCATCCGTAGAGGCAGGTAAAGGTTTCGGCGCTAACCGTGTTTTTGCCACCAAGGACTGCTGCCGAGGCCGGTATGGCATTATATTCGGGTTCATAAAGCATGGCCTCGCCTTCAGGGATATCCATTCGTGCATAGGCGGAGATAATGTCGCAGGGTGCCCCTGAACACTGTCCACGGGAACGGATATCATATTTATCAAGTACACTGTCAAAATTTTCATAGAAAGCCACCACTTTATCCGATATTAGCTTCATATAGTCATAGAGACGGTCTTCATTGCCGGCCAGGTATAATGAATCCATAAGGGGCGAGATATCATAGCCGTAGAGCCCGATGAATTCCTCCCTGAGTCCGTCATACCAGAGGCCTTTTGTCTCCACTTCCCAGCTGTCGATGAAATATGATCGTGGCAGGCTTGTTTCAGGGTGGGGAAATGAATCAAGCATCCTCCTGAAATAATCAATGTAGTTGTCCGGGAGCAGGTGATCAACGACATACCCGGTTTTGGGAAATTCCCACGAGCGGCTGATAATCTGTCTTTCCTTCCTGCCGTATTGTTGAGAGGCCCGGCCGTAGCTTACATATGAATCGCCGAAAGGCCACAGGGTACCCATTGTAAGGTCACATGCCAGTCCTATGCTGTCAGCATATAGCATTGCATACTGAACAATATCCTGCCACTGCGGACTCAGCCATTGTTGCCTCGGTGTATACGTGGGGTCGAGTGTTGTGTCCATGGCGTTCAGGGGGTATACCCAGGCAAGCTCCACGCCGCCAAAACCCTTCTCTTTCAGCCAGTTGAGGTTATACCTGATATCTTCCTTCTTAATTTCAGAGGCAAACCACCAGTAACGTGCAAATGGCTTGCCGGTGAGATCCATGGAAGTAGGTCCGTCAGCCGGCTTGCCGGTGAGATCCATGGAAGTAGGTCCGTCAGCCGGCAGCTTACCCCTGTCGCCTGTCCGGGAGCAGGAGCACAGAAGGATAATGATGATGGGAATGCAAAGGTTTTTCATAGCTGTAGAATTAAAAAGGAATAATGACAAAGAAGAATATTTTTGATCGGTTTTTCCGGACCCGGGCAACAAAAACACCGGGTGCTAACGATGCAGTGCAGGGAGAGCTCATTCAAAACGCAACCAGTCTATTTCAAAAAGATCCTCTCCTTCACTGCCCCGGAACTGTATCCACAGTGCATGAACACCTGATATTTCCCCTGTATCGAATTCCACCACCTGCCAGTCTTTATAACTCTTGCCGGACCCGGTATCGTATTCTCCCAACCTCCGGTACCATGGTTTACCTGCGGAAAGTATAATTTTTCCGTCATTCAAAGCTCTTATTCTCATTTTAACGGAATTAACACCCTTACCGAAATCAAGGTATTTATATATTGCCGCATCCCCGTTGCGGCAGGCGCTTAATATTTCATTCTGAGGGCCGTCTGCAATTATACGTGCATTGCCATGCAGGAGGCAGGCTGCGGCAGCATCTGTTTCATTTCTTGCATTTAAGGGCATTCCTGCGCCCTGTGAGGTCATTTCTACCTCGGGGATGGAGCCATCCCTCCTGAAACTTATTTTTTCAACACAGGCCTTCCTCATTGTTTTACAGCCATGTGTGGACCTGTGGTAGAAGACATACCACCGGTCATTGAATTCAGCTATTGAACCGTGGTTATTCCAGTTACCGGGGTTGCACCCGGCATTATCGATTATCACACCCCTGTAGCGGTACGGACCGGTGGGGTTTTCCGACGTGGCATAGCCCAGGCATGTGGGTTTGTCCTCGCGGCTGATATCGGCATATACCAGGTAATAAATGCCATTTCTTTTGGTCATAAAGGCTCCTTCATGGAAGAAGTGTTCGTCTTCTGTGAGCACACTGTCTATAACGCTGGCGGTATCGGGCTCCAGCATATTGTCTTTCAGCCTGGCCATTTTCAGGCTGAACTGACCCCAGAGGTAATATGCCGTACCGTCATCATCAATGAATACAGCCGGGTCTATCTGGTTATATCCCGCGGTATTGACTGGCTGCCCTTCACCGAAAGGGCCCAGGGGGTCTCCGGCAATGGCCACTCCTTCAGCATTTTGCCTGTCAGGCTGGCAGTAATAGAGATAGTACTTACCATTTCTTTCTGCACAGTCAGGGGCAAAGAGCAGGCTGTTATTATAGGGAACGGCATCGGCGGGTCCATCCGAAGAAAAAACATTTTCCCTGAGTTTCCAGGTAAGCATATCGTCAGTATAAAGGATATCGTGCTTCCATGAACAGTAATAGTCGCAGCTTTCATCGCTTGAACCGTAGATGTATAGTTTACCGTCACTCCAGGTCCGGGCCGAAGGGTCGGCAATATACACCCCGGGCGGACTGACGGGGTTCTGTGCCGACAGAGCCAGGGCAGCATTCAGGATGCAGGATATGCTAAAGAGTTTCGTTTTCACCTGGTAAAGATAGGAGACAAAAGTAAAAAGTAAAAGGAAAAAACCCCGGCCTGATGAAATAAGAGCCGGGGATAAAGCAAATCAGGCTGGGACTGAGTATCAGAAGCTTGCCCTCAGGGACAAAATAAAATTCCTGCCCGGTGCGGAGATGCCTGAGCTGTATGGGCGGTAGCGCCTGTCGGTAATATTCTCCACGCCTGCTGATATGGCAAACATATCCGTTAATTCATAGATAGCTTTGATATTCAGGGTGCACCAGGCCGGTGAATAATTGTTCCCGCTGTCGTCT
>JBNJHQ010000195.1:0-4968 GCA_051748705.1 Bacteroidota bacterium
ATGGGTAAGATCAGGTTTGCCCATGACAGTGAACTGAAGCATATTGGATTATTCCGCTTCTTCCTTATCATAGCTGTATTCTCCTTTGCCGTATACCTTGTTCCCGGTATGTTCGGGGCCCCACTGAAGGGGATATCCGGTCTTCTCCCGCCAAAATCCACTGCCACTTTTGATCTGGGCAAAAGTAACCCTCAGGTGACTGTCGGCACTGTTGGAGAATTTACCGTGGGTGCAGGTGAGCTGTGCCAGGAGCCCAAATATGCTGATAAGTTTGAACTGCCATACGGGCTCAGGGGATACTTTGATCTTGAGCAGGGGCTGGCATGTGCCAGGGAGAAAAACCTGCCTGTACTGATTGATTTTAAAGGCCATGCTTGCAGTAATTGCAAGGAGATGGAAGCTAAGGTGTGGTCAGATCCCGAGGTGCTGAAACGCCTGCAGAATAATTTTGTAATAGTGGCCCTGTATTGTGATGACCGGACAAAACTTCCGAAAAGTGAATGGATAACTTCATCAGTTGATGGAAAGGTTAAGAAAACAATCGGGCAGATCAATACCAACTATGAGATAGAAATGTTCGGTACAAATACACAGCCGCTCTATGCCATAACCGATGCTGACGGGAATCCACTTGTTGATCCAGTAGGATTTAATCTTGATATTAAAGAATATATCGAGTGGCTGGATGAGGCTTATCAGAAATTCTGAGGTTCGCGCAAACGCCTCAGGGGAGCACCTATAAATGTTAATATCAGGATAAATGCGCCAAAAACGCTCAGGTATCTTGATATGAAATCACCGTTCCGGGAATAGAAGCTCATCCTGTCATAAAGCCCGGGGGAGTGTTGCAGTACACCTTCTTCCCACCAGCCGCTACTTTTTATGATCCGGCCTCTTTGATCAATAAAGCACGATATGCCTGTATTGGCAGCCCTTGCCACAGCCCTCCTGTTTTCTATGGCCCTTATCCTGGCAAACATTAAGTGCTGCCTGTAGCCCTGTGTATTCTTCCACCAGCCATCATTGGTAATGATAACAATAAGGTTTGATCCATTCCTGATGTAGCCCGTAATAAAGTCGCCATACACCGATTCATAACATATTACCGGTGCTATCCTGACCAGGCTGTCGGGGTCATAAAAGACCGTTCGCTCATCCTGCGTACCATAACCGGTCATGGTGCCACCCAGATCAGGTATTATTTTTTCCTGTATCACCGCAGGCAGGCTCCTGATCTTTTTCTCTATCCCCGGGACAAGCTTTGATTTATGATAGAAAGCTACATCTTCTCCCGGGCTTACCTTCATGGCCGTGTTATACACTTCAAATTGCTTCCCCCTGTTTTCATCCCTGCCAGCCGGGTCTGCCCGTTGAATGTCATTAACCCGCAATGATTTCATGGTAGTGGCACCCGTAATCAGGCTGACACCCTCGTAATTACTCAAGAGGGAATCTATCATGAGATAATATTTGTTTTCATAAACATCTTCCTCGTAGAAAGGATCATCAATGGCTGTCTCCGGAAATATTACCCATTCAGTTCCGCCGCTGATATTTTCGTCTGCCATATTTAACATTCTGTCAAGCTGCATTTCAAAGGAATAAGAACTGAATTTTTCGGAATGCGGGTCTATGTTTGGCTGTACAATAAGTATATCCGCACTGCCGGCTGGAATATAAGTTCTGTAAAACTTCAACAGTGAATATCCTGTAGGAATTAAGAACAATAACAGCAGTATAACAAGCCGTCTCGGCAGGTAATCCCTTTCTTCCCTGAGGGCTGAATAGGTAAAATAAAGTGCAAGGTTAAACAGGAGTATCCACAGTGTTCCCCCGGCAACACCTGTTATATCGTACCACTGGATGAATGCAACATCGTTTCCCAGTGTATTTCCAAGGTTAAGCCAGGGTGAAAGAATAATCAGCCTTGAGTTAAGATGCTCCATTATGATCCAGAAGGTCAGGAGGCTTGCATAGCCAAGGAAGGAAGATGATTTTTTATAAATTACCGAAGCCAGCCAGAAGACTGACGACATAAGGAAAGAATTGGCCAGAACAGCATAAATTGCTCCTGCAATGGAAGCATTACGTAACCATGATATGGTAAGAAGGTTAAAAATGATGAAACCCGGCAATACCCTCAGGAATACAAGGCTGCCTGAAGCTCCCTCTTTTATTGTTGAATGGAAAATGTGCAGGAAGGGAACAAGAGCTACCAGTATTATCAGTCCCGTTGCATTGTCGTTCCAGGCCAGGCTGCCAAGCAAACCACCTGCCAGGGGAATGAGCCATAATCTGTTTTTCATGCTTCCTTTCTTTTTTCTTCGGGTGTTTTCTGTCTTATTGTAAGGTAAACACCGGCAAGAATGCAAATTACCGAAATTATCATAAAAACAGTAATATTCTCACCATCAGCATATCCCCACAGTGTTGACACAAGAGGTGCAAGGTAGGTCACCGATACGGCGTAAACAGGTGATGTTCTTATGATCAGGATATTGAAAAGTACCACTGCAATTCCCGACCCAAAGACTGATAATATGCTTATAAAACCCAGGTTTCTAAGCCAGTTTTCGGTCTCCATGGCGGGTCCGAAATCATTTATCAGCAGAGACAGGCCTGCTAATGGTCCAACGATGAAGAAGGCAAGTGATGTAATAACAGCCCCGTTGAGATTTTTTATCAGGGTAACCTGGTTCGAGCTTATACCGTAGAAAAAGGTGGCCAGAACTATTAAGAGTCCCATGGGATCAAAGGATAATGAACCCCTGTATAGCAAACCGGCTGCTCCTGCCAGTCCGAGCAATATGCCTGTCACCTGCCTCCATCGTGCCCCCCTGCCATAGATTATTATTCCCGTCAACAGGGTGAAAAGGGGTGTCAGGGCATTGAGCATACCGGCAACAGAGCTGTCAATTCTCCTCTGCGCAAAGGGATAGAGGAAGGCCGGCAGGGCATTCCCTACCAGGCCTATTATCAAAAGACTGTAAAAGTTACGCCTGTTTATCTTTCCTATGTTGCCGATGGCAATAGGTAGCAGAAACAGGTAGCTGATAAAAATTCGCAGGGATGCTATCTGCAGGGAATCGAAGGAACGCAGACCTTTTTTCATAAGAATAAAGGATGTCCCCCATGTGAGAGAGAGGAGAATTAGTATTGACCAGTTAATAAGTTTATCCCTGAGCATAACAGGGACAAATGTAATATATTTCGCAATCCGTAATCACAAAATATGATTAACTTCAATTGCCTGGCGCGGCTGATACTTCCGTTTATCATCAATTAAAGTGCTTTTGTGTAAAATATTGGCATTTTCATTGAATGGAAGGGGGGAAAATTGTTTTTTGACTTGTTTTTTTAATACATTTACTTTATTGACAGAACTTCATAAGCTGATATGAAAAGCCTTTCCATAACAATTATGGTCTTCTTAATGGCTGCTGCACTTAATGCCCAGGATTTAAGTAATCAGGTTGTATGCAGTGCAGGTGCTTATAATGTTGCAGGTAACAGCAGCATGTCGCTAAGCTGGACACTTGGTGAGCTTATTATTTCAGCGGATGAAGGAGCAGTAAGCAATCCTGTTCTGACACAGGGCTTCCAGCAATCAAAACTGATCATAAGCAAAATCAGCCGGACAGTCCTGCAGGGAGTTGAAGTACTGATATACCCGAACCCGGCTGGTGAAACCCTTAATATCAGCTTATCAGGGGAATATGGTGGCGAGACGGTGGTATTTCTGATTGCACCCGACGGCCGGGTCGTTAATGTTGACAGAATGGAACCCGGTGTAATGTTAAAGACACTGAATATAGCTAAATACAAATCCGGTATTTATTTCCTGAAGATACAGAATGGAGGTAAACATAATGTTTATAAGTTTATTAAGCTTTAAGCTTAAATGATGCTTTTTACTGTCCAAAAGCAATTTTTCCATTCTTTTCATGGCTGCCTCTGGCTCAGACCAGGGGCTTTTTTCTTAATCTTTGTTAATCTTTGTTAATATCTGTTCTATAATATCTTTATTTATTCCTGCCTGAGTCTCTTTTTACATAATTTTGATTTTATATAAATAAGAATAATTATGAACCGGGCCATGGTAAAATTATTTATAAGCAGGCTTGTGATTATTGTTTTTCCTGAGCTCTTAATCTTTGGTGAACCATCATGGCGGGTTTCATCAGATCTTTAATAAATTAAAAAAAAAGAGATGAAAAGAATTTTCTCAATTTTTCTGACAGTCCTTTTTACGTTATTATTTTCCTCATGTGGTGATGAGGAGGCCCGGGTAGAGAAAAAGGCGGATAAGATTCACAGGGCAATACTGACGGTGGATACGCACTGTGATACGCCGATGAGACTGATGCGCTCGGGGTTTGACCTGGGAGTGAGAAATGAAGATGGATGTGTCGATTTTCCAAGAATGGAGGAAGGAGGCCTTGATGCCGAGTTTTTTGCCGTATTTATAGGGCAGGGGCCACGAAATGAGGATGCTTATAAGGATGCTTATGACAGGACCGTAGCTATTTTCGAAAAAATATATGAAAATGTGGAGAAAAATTCGGCTATGGCTGAACTGGCTTTTACCGTGGATGATGCTTACAGGATAAAAAAATCAGGTAAGCGAATTGTTTTTATAGGTGTGGAAAATGGCTATCCTGTTGGTAAGGACCTGGAAAAAGTAGAAGAATTTTACAGCCGTGGGGCAAGGTATATTACACTTTCTCATTCACGCAATAATGATATATGTGATTCGTCTACTGACAATGCAGGGCCTGAGCATAATGGCCTGTCAGACTTTGGTGAGGAGGTAGTGAAAGAAATGAACCGCCTGGGTATGATGGTTGATGTTTCACATATCTCGGATGAAGCATTTTATGATGTGATTGAAGTGAGCAGCGCCCCGGTGATAGCTTCTCATTCATCATGCCGCGCACTCTGTGAGAGTCCCCGTAACCTGGATGATGA
>JBNJHQ010000196.1:0-4944 GCA_051748705.1 Bacteroidota bacterium
TGCCCGTTTTGCATGACGATGATTACTGATGGCCTGAAATATAAGAACAGGGAAGAAGAGATAC
This sequence comes from Bacteroidota bacterium, assembly GCA_051748705.1. Classification (GTDB taxonomy): domain Bacteria; phylum Bacteroidota; class Bacteroidia; order Bacteroidales; family VadinHA17; genus UBA9300. Next base: position 65 of record JBNJHQ010000196.1, read on the forward strand.
AGAATCTTGATATAGCTGAACTGATTGTCAGAGCTTTGAAAATTTAGAATAAATAAAAAAATAAGCAATTCAAATGGAAAACAAAGAACTCCTGAAAAGTGGCGAATTTTTAGTACGTGACGTAAGTCCTGAAGATATTTTTATCCCCGAGGAATTTGATGAAGAACAGTTAATGATTGCCCAGACCTGTAAAGATTTCCTTGAGGCCGAGGTATACCCGCATATGGAACAGCTTGAAAAGGGTGACCGTGAGCTGATGAAGACGATCCTTAAAAAATCCGGTGAGCTGGGCCTTATGGGCGTTGCGGTAAATGAGGAATATGGTGGCTTCGGACAGTCTTTTGTCACCCAGATGCTTACAGCTGAAACAATAGGGGCGGCTTATTCATTCTCAGTTGCTTTTATGGCTCATTGTGGCATAGGGACTTTACCAATCATGTATTTCGGGAATGAAGACCAGAGGGAAAGATATGTTACCAGACTGGCCACAGGCGAGTTGCTGGGAGCATATTGCCTTACTGAGCCCGGCGCCGGCAGTGATGCCAATGCCGGCAAATCAAATGCTGTCCCTTCTGAAGACGGCAGCCATTATTTACTCAACGGTCAGAAAATGTGGATCACCAATGCCGGCTTTGCCGATACACAGACCGTTTTTGCAAAGATTGAGAATGACAGGGTGCTCAGCGCTTTTATCGTTGATACGGCAAGCGAGGGAGTGGTAATAGGCCCCGATGAGCATAAGATGGGTATAAAAGGATCATCCACAGCCCAGATTTATTATAATGATGTCAAAGTACCCTCTTCCAACCTGCTGGGAAAAAGAGGCGAGGGCTTCAGGATAGCCCTCAGTATCCTCCATATGGGAAGGATAAAACTTGGGGCAAATGTTATCGGGGCAGCCAAGAGGGCTATCAACAATTCAGTGCAGTATGCCAACGAAAGGAAACAGTTTGGTATGCACATTGCCAGCTTTGGTGCAATAAAGCATAAGCTGGCCGAGATGGTGATCAGGACTTTTGCGGCTGAATCAGCCACCTACAGGGTGAGCAGTGATATAGACCGGCTTATTGATCAATATAAGGCTGATGGCACCGAAAAAGGAAGGGCATCAATAGATGCAATAGCACATTATGCCGTTGAAGCTGCAGTACTTAAGGTTTATGGCTCTGAAATGCTTGATATAGTGGCCGATGAGGCAGTGCAGATCCATGGCGGAATGGGTTATTCTTCCGAAATGGAAGTTGAAAGGGGGTACCGCGACTCAAGGATAAACAGGATATTTGAAGGGACTAACGAAATTAACCGTATCCTTGTGGTTGACACTGCTATGAAGAGAGCCATGAAAGGTCAGTACGGACTTTTTGAGGAAGCAGAGAAACTGGCGGCAGATATTAACGCTATTGAAGCTTATAAGACAGGTGAAAAAGATGATTTTTTCACCGAGAAGTCAGGATATGTTAAGAATATGAAAAAAATTGCCCTGCTCCTGCTGAACTTCGCTTCGGATACATTTGGGCGAAAGCTGGTGCATGAACAGGAAATACTGAATAATATCTCGGATATTATTATGGAAATATACATTGCCGAATCGCTGGCACTGAGGGTCAAAAAAATTGAAAATATCAGGGGTGATGCTGCGCTTTACAGGGATATTGCTGATGTATATATCTATGACATTGTGCAGAAGGTGCGTAAGTGGGCTATGGATGCCATTTACTCTATGGACAATGAAAACAGTGAAGTCCTTCTGAAAGCGGTAGATGATCTTTCAGTGGCTGCTGGGGTGAATGTTAAGGAAGCACGCAGGAGGATTGCCGATAAACTTATTGAGGACAATACTTACAAATTCTGATAAAGAATATTACCTGCCCGCAACATCAAGTATTGCATCGAAAAGGCTGTATGGTGAGCCCAGCGTAACATCCTGCGATAATTCCCAGGCCATTATTCCACCTATGTCATTTTCTATGAGAAAGGATGTCTTTTGCTTGATGAGTGTCCTGCCATTAAAGCTGTATAAGCCATAGCTATTGTCATCGGGCAGGGGATGGGCCATTTCAACAATATACCTGTAGGGGTAGGCCCGGGGTGAACTGTCTCCCTCCCTGTAAGGTCTTTTACCATAGAAGGGTACACCCATAATGATTTTTTCGCGGGGTATGCCTGCATACAGGTGCTCATAGGTATAATCCTGGAACATGCTGAGAGGTACCTGCCTGCCCTGTGCGTCGAGAACACCATAGCTCATAACATTAATATAATCCACAGCCGGATGAATACCCGCTGAAAAAGTTACCTGTGAAGGAACCAGCGCAAGGGAAAAAAATAAGCCATTGGCCCTCAGTGAATCTGACATCTGGCTTGTAAGTATGCTACGGTCCTGTGGAGGAATATAGTAAGGATAATCTTCCCAGTCGAGATCAACACCGTCAATATTATGCTCAAGGCAGAAGCTTACCAGCTGGCTGATATAGTTCGCTCTTTTTTCAGGATCCTCAAACATGGGGAAAATAGTCTCTGACTCGTACCAACCGCCCAGTACAATAAAAAGAAGGGCATCACTGCGCAGGCGGCCTTTGATAATGTTAATATCAGATATGCGGCCTTCAGGCACTTCGAACAGACCATCTTCATCAGGGGCAAGGGAAAAATAATATAGAATATCAAGATGCTGCAGGCTGTTAAGGTCAACTTCATCCATACCCCAGTATGGGAGGTAGGCTGCTATAAGCAGGTCGTTATCAGGATATTCTTTTTCCTCTTTGCTGCAGGCGGCACTGATTAATATGATAATAAAGAAGAATAAATATCTTATCTTCATCCTGAAGTCACTTTTATTATTTAGAATCTAAATATATTATTGGCGTATTTTGCAGGTTAACCCGTGCATGTTTATTTTTATAATTAAAAGACCCGCCATGAAGATAAGCATTCCTGTAATATTTTTTGTCCTGGCACTGCTTTCATGCAGTCACAGTGAAGAATTCGATCCAGTGAATTATGTCGATCCCCAGATAGGCTCGGTCCATGGCCGCTGGTTTTTTTACACACCGGCAGCCAGGCCTTTTGGTATGGCAAAACTGGCACCACATACAAATGCATGGGGAAGCATGGGCAGCTGGCTGCCCTGTGGCTATGACGACAGGCATGAATCTATAGAAGGCTTCGGCCATTTCCACGAATTCCAGGTAGGGGGACTGGTATTTATGCCCTTTGAGGGTGAACTTAAAACCATTCCGGGTACCCTCGAGGAGCCCGATAAGGGATACCGGTCGCGATTCACAAAAGACTCGGAAATATCAATGCCGGGTTATTATTCTGTACTGCTTGATGACTATGGGATAAAAGCTGAAATCACATCAAGCGAAAGGGTTGGCTATCACCGGTATACATATCCTGACTCAGAGGAGTCGGGTCTGATAATCGATATAGGTCATAAACAGGGCGAGAGCAGCGATGTGACGGAAGCATTTATAGAAAAGATTTCGGGTGATGAGCTGCAGGGCTATATAATTACCTACCCTGAATATGTGAAATTCTGCGACGAAGGAAACCGCGTGAAGATGTACTTCTATATCAAGCTTGACAGGGAGCCCGTTTCATGGGGGACTTTCATGGGCGACTCAGTATCACCGGGATCAGCGATGACCAGGGGAACCTCAAATGGAATGTACCTCAGGTTTAAAACCAGGGATGCAGAACAGCTGGAGATAAAAACAGGACTGTCATATACCTCCGTTGAAAATGCAAGGCTCAATTATGAAACAGAAGCTGCAGAGGAAGGCTTTGACCAGGTGAGGGCAGAATCAGAGAAAGCCTGGAAAGAAAAACTTTCTGTGATTACCCTTGAAGGAGGCAGGGAGGAAGACAGGCTCAAATTCTACACCGGTCTTTACCATGCCTTACTGGGCCGGGGCCTGGCAAGTGACGTTAACGGACAATATCCACGCAATGATGGCGGCATAGGACAGATCCCCCTTGATGAACAAGGAAAACCGGCATATAACCATTATAATACCGACGGTATATGGGGTGGATTCTGGAACCTTGGCCAGCTGTGGGCTCTTGCCTATCCAGCTTACCTGAACGAATACATGCAGTCGAATCTCGATTTCAGTGATGAGACAGGCTGGTTGCATGATGGTGTTGCAGCCGGGGCCTATTCAAACGGTGTGCAAACAAATTTTAATGGTCTGATGCTTGCCGCTACCTATAACTGCGGGATAATGGATTTTGATACTGCCAGGGCATATGCTGCTGCTTTTAAGAATGAGACAGGCTATGTGGGAAGAGATTTTGGGTCGGGTAAATACGACCTGCACTATTTTGTAAAAAACGGGTATATACATTCTTACGACACTACCCTGTCTAACGGCTGGGTCTTTAATTTCGGGGCATCCCATACCCTGGAGTTCTGTTTTAGCTCATTTGCCGTGGCCGAATTTGCCAGGGCACTGGGAAAAACAGCAGATTATGAACAGCTTATGAAGCAGGCTAATGCCTATAAACTACTGTTTGACCCGGAAACGAAATTCATAAGGCCCAGAAACCTGGACGGTTCCTTTATTGATAATTTCGATCCTTTGGAGCCATGGAGGGGATTCCAGGAAGGCAATGCCTTCCAGTATACCTGGTATGTGCCCCACGATCCTGCAGGAATAATTGAACTGGTTGGCCCTGAGCTTTTCAATGACAGGCTCGAGACTATGTTCACCGAGGCCCGTAAGAGCGTCTTTGGCGGAGGTGAAGAGATAGACAGCTTCTCCGGGCTGGAGAAACTTTATAATCACGGAAATCAACCATGCCTGCATAATGCCTGGCTTTTCAATTACTCGGGTAAGCCATGGCTCACACAAAAATGGGTAAGACATATTTGTGAT
>JBNJHQ010000197.1:0-4939 GCA_051748705.1 Bacteroidota bacterium
CCTGATGGATGTCGACAAGCTTGGATCAATATTTGCCTTCCAGATACTGCCGACAATAATCTTTTTCTCGGCACTTACTTCACTGCTTTTCTATCTTGGAATAATACAGAAGATAGTATACGGACTGGCATGGGTTATGACAAAGACGATGCAGCTCAGCGGCGCCGAAAGCCTGTCCGTAGCCGGTAATATATTCCTGGGCCAGACAGAGTCGCCCCTTATGGTCAAGGCCTACCTGCCACGCATGAATCCCTCTGAGATTATGCTGGTTATGACCGGTGGGATGGCCACACTTGCGGGCGGGGTGCTTGCAGCTTATATAGGCTTCCTTGGAGGTGGCGACCCTGTGCAACGATTGATATTTGCCAAGCACCTGCTGGCAGCATCGGTTATGGCAGCACCCGGGGCGGTGGTTATATCAAAGATTATCGTTCCGCAGAAAGATGAGGTTATAAAGGATATTGAGATCAGCAAGGATAAGGCAGGCAGCAATATCCTTGATGCAGTGTCGAACGGGACAACGCAGGGACTGAAGCTGGCAGCCAATGTTGCCGCTATGCTGCTCACCTTCATAGCTTTCATTGCCTTCTTCAATTATATATGCCTTAAGATAGGCCAGTGGACAAACCTGAATGAGCTGATAGCAACAGCTACCAATGGCAATTATAATGAACTGTCTCTTCAGTTTATGCTCGGTTATATCTTTGCCCCGGTGATGTGGCTTATAGGAGTGGGTGGGGAAGATATAACCATAATGGGCCGCCTGCTGGGTGAGAAAGTCATCATGACCGAGTTCGTAGGCTATATAAGTCTTGCCGAACTGAAGACGGCAGGGGCTTTTGTTCATAATAAATCCATTATTATGGCCACATATATGCTGGCGGGCTTTGCCAACTTCGCATCAATAGGAATACAGATAGGTGGTATTGGTTCGCTGGCTCCCAATAAAAGGGTCCTTCTTGCAAAATTCGGGATGAGAGCCCTGCTGGCAGGAACCCTGGCATCACTGATGTCGGCAACCATTATAGGAATGATACTGGGATAAAGAATTAAAATAAAATAGATATGCGCAGCACAATTGTCTTACTCGTCTTCCTGCTGGCCGGCTCCCATGCCTTTGCCCAGCAACATATACTTAAGTCGCCCGACGGTAATATTGAGCTTAAGGTAAAATATGACACACTGGTTCACTGGCAGGTGGACAGGGGAGATAAAAACCTTATACTCCCTTCGGAGATAAGCATGGAACTGGCAACCGAAGAATTTCCTTCAGCTAAAGACCGTATAAAAAAGGTTGAGATAATCGATGTCAATGAGATCGTCATGCCTGCTGTAGCGCATAAAGACTCGGAAATAAGGGATATGTACAGGCAGATGACCATTGAGTTCAAATCCGGATTTACCCTGGTCTTCAGAGCCTATAATGATGGTGTGGCATACAGGTTTAAAACCGACTTCAAAGGTAATGTGATTGTACTGAATGAGAAGGCCGAAATTAATTTTCCCGGCGGAACAGAGGCCTGGTACCCTCTTGAGGAAGGATTTATGTCGCATAATGAACGAAGCTACATTGCCACTTCACTCGATACCATTAAGGAGGAGCACCTGGCCAGCCTGCCCGCCCTTTTCAAAACCGGCGACATTAACGTGCTGGTGACGGAATCCGACCTTGAAGATTACCCCGGCATGTGGCTCAGGGGTAATGGCACCAGTTCATTGAAAGCTGTTTTTCCTTATTATCCTGATGAGGAAAGATTGTATGGCGACCGTAACCTGAGGGTGGTGTCGCGGCGCGACTTTATGGCAGAGACAGTGGGTGAAAGATCATTTCCCTGGAGGACTTTCGTCATCACTGACAGCGATGCCGGGCTGGTGGAGAGTAACCTGACCTACCTCCTGGCCGGGGAATGCAGGATGGAAGAGACGGATTGGATAAAGCCCGGAAAGGTGGCATGGGACTGGTGGAACAGCCTTAATATTTACGGGGTCGATTTCAGGGCTGGGGTGAATACCGAAACATATAAATATTATATTGACTTCGCAGCTGAATACGGACTTGAATATATCATCCTTGATGAAGGATGGTACCGACTGGGTGATGTGCTGGATGTGGTACCGGCAGTAGATATTGAAGAACTTTGTGCCTATGCAGAAAGCAAGGATGTGGGTATCATACTGTGGGTGGTCTGGAACACACTTGATAACAAACTGGATAGTGCCCTTTCACAATACCAGGCATGGGGTGCTAAAGGGATAAAGGTCGATTTTATGCAGCGCGACGACCAGAAAGTTGTTAACTATTACTGGCGTGTTGCCGAAAAAGCTGCTCAGCATAAGCTGCTGGTCGATTTTCACGGATCCTATAAACCGGCAGGACTGAGACGAACATGGCCCAATGTGCTGACCAGGGAGGGTGTCAAGGGACTGGAGAATACCAAGTGGAGCTATGACATAAGTCCCGACCATGACCTTACCATCCCTTTCATAAGGATGGTGGCCGGTCCAATGGATTATACGCCGGGGGCCATGGTCAATTATGACAGTGTCTATTTCAGGCCTATGTTTAACCGCCCGGCAAGCATGGGGACAAGGGTGCACCAGATGGCCATGTATATAGCTTATGAAAGTCCGCTCCAGATGCTGGCGGATAGCCCTTCAAACTACAGGAAGGAACATGAATGCACTGAATTCATAGCCGGGGTGCCTGTCGTATGGAACGAGACCAGGGTGCTGGCGGCAGCTGTGGGAGATTACCTGGTAATTGCCAGGCGCAGCGGGGACGAATGGTTCGTTGGGGCTATGACCGACTGGGAGGGAAGGGAATTCGAAATTGACCTTTCATTCCTCGGAGGGGGAGAATATAAGGCGGTAATTTTCAGCGATGGCATCAATGCTGACAGGTACGCACAGGACTATAAAAAGACTGAGAATGTTATATCGAAGGATGATAAACTGACAATAAAAATGGCCCCGGGAGGAGGCTACGCGGCAAGGATAACAAAAAACTGATATAATGAACCAATATCTCGATCTGCTTGATCATGTGATGACGAAGGGCGTGAAGAAAACTGATCGCACGGGAACAGGCACCATAAGCATGTTTGGCTACCAGATGAGATTTGACCTTGATGATGGCTTTCCCGTGCTGACAACAAAGAAGCTCCACCTCAAATCCATCATACATGAACTGCTATGGTTCCTTGAGGGTGATACAAATGTGAAATACCTGCAGGAGAAAGGTGTAAGGATATGGAATGCCTGGGCTGATGAAAATGGTGAGCTCGGTCCCATATACGGGTACCAGTGGCGATCATGGCCTGCTACCGATGGGCGCCATATAGACCAGATAAGCCGGCTTATTGAATCACTCAGATCAAACCCTGATTCCCGGCGTCATATGGTGAGTGCCTGGAATGTGGGCGATATTGAGAAAATGGCACTCCCGCCCTGCCATATACTGTTCCAGTTCTACGTGGCAAACGGGAGGCTGTCATGCCAGCTCTACCAGCGCAGCGCAGATATATTCCTGGGTGTACCCTTCAATATTGCTTCCTACTCACTACTGCTGATGATGGTGGCACAGGTGACAGGACTGCAGCCCGGTGAATTTATCCATACCTTCGGGGATGCACATATCTACCTTAACCATATAGAGCAGGTCAGGGAACAACTTACAAGAGAACCTTATGAACTGCCGGTGATGAAGATCAATAAGGAGAAGAAGAATATCTTTGATTTTGAGTACGAAGATTTTGAACTGATAAATTACAAGGCACATCCCCACATTAAAGGAGATATTGCCGTTTAATAACAGGATACCCGCCATGATATCAATTATAGTAGCAGTTGCATCGAATAATGCCATAGGGATGAATAATCAACTCCTCTGGCATATCCCGGACGACCTTAAACGGTTTAAGAAACTGACCCTCGGCCATTGCCTTATCATGGGAAAGAATACCTGGTTTTCCCTTCCGCGCAGGCCACTGCCGGGGCGAACCAATATTGTTATGACAGATGATCCCTGTGAATGTATAGGGGGAGGGTGCATAACAGCCTATTCAGTGGAAGATGCACTTTCCAAATGTGAGGAAGGGAAGGAAGTATTTGTAATAGGAGGAGGCTCGGTCTACAGGCAGTTCATGGATATCACTGACCGCCTCTACCTGACGCATGTTCATAAGGATTTTGAGGCCGATACCTTCTTCCCTGAAATAGATCCTGCAATATGGAGGGTTATCGACAGGGAAGATAATATGAAAACTGATGACCGGGAATTCTCCTGGTCATATGTTACTTACCAGAGAAAAAAGTAAGTATTTCCATAAATTTTTTCGTTTCCGGATTAAACCCCGTTGACTATTTACAGTCTATAAGGGTGTGAATCGATTATAAACGAAAAAACAGTAATCATGAAAATCCTTAAATTTTTCTTTTCAATAGTTCTGTTCAGTATTATGATGGTGGCATGCGAGAAAAACTCCAATCCACTGAATACTGATGATATTGACCTTGCCGATGACGATGCGGTAACAGAGGCCATATTTGACGATATCTTCAGCACTGCTGATAATGCAACGCAGATAGTTGAGACTTTTATGACAAAAAATCCCGGTGCAAAAGGCAATGTTGTTGTTGTGGCCGACTCCTGCCCTGCGGTTACAGTTGAGTTCATTGATGAAGGTCACCGGGTTGTTACAATTGATTTCGGTGATGGCTGCACCGGTTTGTGGGACCAGACAAGAGCCGGTAAGATAATTATAACGGTGGAGGGCTACCGCAGGGTGTCAGGCTCAACACGTACCATCACTTTCGATGAGTATTATTTCAACGGCATTAAGGTTGAGGGCACGAAAGTAACTGAAAATATGGGCGAGAATGAAGATGGTAATGTGGTGTTCAGCTCAACACTGACAGGTGGGATGCTTACCTTCCCCGA
>JBNJHQ010000198.1:0-4914 GCA_051748705.1 Bacteroidota bacterium
ACAGCTTTATTTGTCCGAACTGAATACAATTAGGAATATTAGCGGTCAACGTTTTTTTGATACCGGTCCTCAGTAAGTCTTCGTCATACTTTCCGGCACACAAACGATATATGAGGCTATTCCCCTGTTTTCCTCCTCCAGTTCTGATATATCTTCCTGGATGACAGTTTCAACAGTTACAATAGCCAGATCAGGCTCAGCCTGGCGAAGGTACCAGATTATACCTTCAAAATTCCTTGAATGATAGGAGCCGTTATAATGAATGAATGTTTTGCCCTCTTCCCAGTGCTCCAGTATTGAGTGAGCCATGGTGGCATCTTTTATTGCCTGGGCCCTGGGGAGATTTTCATTCACATGGGCCATGTTGTTTCGGCCTCCGCCTCCCATATTAAGCATGTCCTTATAGCCTTTAAGCTCGGGGTCATATAAAGGAGGGAGAGGAGCAACATATTTCTTTGCTTCATCTGAAAGACTGTCCAGTATTTCAAATCCTGACTTGTTTACCATTGAGGCATATCGCCTGGGAATATTGGAGGCAACAAACATGAGATTGTTCTCCCTGGCAAATTCCAGCAGGGGCTTATAGTCTGTTTTATAATTTTTCCAGAGTTTGGCTTCCGGTTCAAACTTATCTGATTCATACATGCTATCAAGGTACTCGTTAATCACCAGTTGATCATCCCTCTCAAACATCTCGGCACCGAGTATAAGGTTGCCACCCACCATTGCATGCAGGTCTTTTGTTATCTCAAGCTCCAGCCAGTGAGATAGCGGGTCGTTGTGCAATTCCCCGTAAAATACTATATCTGCCTGTGAAGCATCCTTAATAAGCTGTGCATATGTAGTCTCCTTTCCTGCATTGTCGAACAAAGTGTATGCAGGTTTGTCCGACTTAAAGGCCAGTGAAATGGAAGCAAGCAGTATGATTACCATATTTATCTTGTTCATAGGAATGTCATATTTTTAGAGTGATTTAATTTCAGTTACAAGTTTTTGTATCGAGTCTTTTGCATTTCCAAAGAGCATCCGTGTTTTATCGTTAAAGAAAAGGTAATTTTCTATCCCGGCATAGCCCTTGCCCATCCCTCTCTTCATTACGATAATATTTTTAGCCGTGTGGGCTTTGATAATGGGCATGCCGTAGATGGGACTTGAAGGGTCATTCTCGGCAGCCGGGTTAACCACATCGTTTGCTCCCACAACCACCACCACATCGGTGTTTGGCAGTGCAGGATTAATATCATCCATCTCCACGAGTTTATCATAGGATACGTCTGCCTCAGCCAGCAGGACGTTCATATGCCCTGGCATTCTGCCGGCAACAGGATGAATGGCATATTTTACCTCAACACCCTTTTCTGACAGCAATTCGTCAAGCTCACTTGCTATATGCTGGGCCTGGGCCACTGCCAGTCCGTAACCAGGCACTATAACCACCTTCTGTGAGTATGCAAGAAGTATACTGGCATCACTTACACTGATCTCTTTTATAGTTCCATGCTCCTGGTCTCCTGCCAGGCCTTCACCGCCGCCAAAAGCGCCTATTATGACATTCAGGAGAGACCGGTTCATTGCCCTGCACATCAGAACAGTCAGTATAGAGCCTGCCGCACCTACAAAAATACCTCCCAGTATCATAGCCTGGTTATTGTATATAAAGCCTGCCATGGCGGCAGCAATTCCGGTGAAAGAATTAAGAAGTGAGATCACCACGGGCATATCTGCTCCTCCTATAGGCATGACAAAAAGAACACCGTACACAAGGGCAACAGCAAGCAGGACAAAGGCTATCAGTTGAGGGTGAAGTGAACCTATAATGCCTGCACTGATTAAAGCTATCAATATAATGAGCACAAGCAGCAGAAAAATGTTAACATACCTCATGAATGATGCCCTGATATCGCCAACCTTACCATCAAGTTTTCCATAGGCTATGAGACTTCCGCTGAAGGATATACTGCCAATAGAGAGCCCCAGGAGTGTAATTATGATAACTCCCGTACCGGTAACATTGGGAAACTCCAGGAAGGCCACCAGGGCTGAGGCCGCTCCACCTGTTGCATTGAAAAAGGATACCAGCTGGGGCATGGCTGTCATCTTAATCCTCCTGGCTATTACCCACCCCAGGATACCTGCAGCAGCTATTGCCGCAACAACCACGATGCCATTTGTGAGTGATATATTATTTCCCTCAGGGTCCCTGTGTAAAAACAATGTGCTTATCATGGCAAGGACCATCCCTGCGGCAGCCCACAGGTTACCTTTTCTTGCCGTTTCGGGATGGCTGAGCAGCTTGAGGCCTATAACGAATAATATGGCAGCAATAAGATAACTCAGTTCAAGTATTGCTTCGCCTGTTGTAAAGCTTATACCATCGGTTGTTGTCAGTATTGATTCCATTGTTTAATTTTTTTGTTTTTTCTTAAACATTTCCAGCATCCGGTCAGTTACTACAAATCCGCCTGCGACATTAAGTGTTCCCATTAAAACAGCAAGAAGGCCCAGGATAAGCTCGGCTGAAAATTTCAGGTCTGAATGGCCCAGGAGTATGATACCCCCTATGATAATAACCCCGCTGATAGCATTGGCACCCGACATAAGGGGTGTATGCAATACCGATGGTACATTTGAAATTACCTCTATACCCAGAAATATTGAAAGAGCAATAATGAATATCGCTTCTTTGTTCGAAAAGAAAAATATCAGTATATCATTCATTATATCAAATATTTATAAGTGTTTTGATTCTCTCGCTAACGATTTCTCCACCGTGTGTCAGACAGGTGCCTTTGACTATTTCATCTTCAAAATCAATATTGAAGTTTCCTTCTTCATCAAAGAAGAGCTTTGTGAAATTTATCAGGTTAGTACCGTACATCTTGCTGGCATCTGAGGGCATAGTGGACGGATAGTTTGATTGACCGACAATCTTTATCTCCTTGTGGATAACTGTTTTATCATTCTCCGTAAGTTCGCAATTGCCTCCGCTTGATGCTGCCAGGTCGATGATTACAGAGCCCGGCCTCATCGATTCCACCGTTTCTTTTTTTACAAGCAGAGGTGCTTTTTTGCCCGGGATCTGTGCCGTGCATATTATTACATCTGACTTTGCTGCATGATCCTGGATCATCTGTGACTGTCTCTGCTTGAACTCTTCAGTCTGCTCAACCGCATACCCTCCGGCGGCTTGATCTTCTCTGGCACCCTCTACCTCAATGAATTTGCCGCCCAGGCTCTTAACCTCTTCTTTCACGGCTGAACGAACGTCAAAAACCTCCACAACGGCACCCAGTTTCCTTGCGGTTGCTATGGCCTGCAAACCGGCAACACCTGCACCCAGTACCAGTACTTTTGCCGGCTTTATGGTACCGGCGGCTGTCATGAACATGGGAAAGAATCTTGGCAGTTCAATGGCAGCCGATAGGACGGCTTTATACCCTGCTACAGTTGCCATGTTAGACAGTACATCCATCGATTGTGCCCTGGAAATCCTGGGTATGAGATCAAGGCTGAATGCAGTAGCATGCTTGTCTCGCAGTATGGTAGTCGCTTCTGTGTTTGAAAGGGGATTAATAGTACTTATAAGTATTTTCCCTTTCCCGATTTTTTTTAGTGTTTTCTCTTCAGGGGCATTTACACTGACTATTATATCTGCTTCTTTAATAAGCTGATCCCTGCCGGAGATTTCAGCACCATGATCTTTATAGACCTGGTCAGTGACATAGGCTTGTAAGCCAGCGTTTTTTTCAATCATGACTTCAAGCTTAAGCTCTTTAAGGTGATCTAAATGCTCAGGCAAAATTGCCACCCTGTTCTCAGGTTCGCGCTCTTTTAAAACACCAATTTTCATTTTTAAACTTTTTAGTAATAATGAATAAACATTTGAGAATATGACAACGAAAGTAGGTATATTGTTTAAAATTCAATAAAAATTATTATCTCTTTTTTGTACAGGGGATAATTGAACAGTATTTCATAACTTAGATAAATTATTGGAAAATGTGCTGTTTATTATGAAGCTCACAGCCCTGCATCAAAAGGAAAAACTTACTAAACGCTGTGAGGAACTAAACAAAGTGCTTAATATTACTTAACTTCCTGAGGAAAAAAATTCATGTTATTATGAAACTTGCATATATCGGAACATATCCGCCACGTGAATGCGGTATTGGTACTTTTACAATGAACCTTTACAAATCTATGATTACGGATCCTGACTCCCGGAAAGGCAGGCGTGATAGTACAAAGAATGATGTTGAAGGATTTATTGTAGCCATGAACGATCATGAGCTAAGCTATAATTACCCGGAAGAAGTAAGGCTGACCATCAGGCAGGAACATCAGCGCGACTATTTAAAAGCTGCCAGGTTTATCAATCTCAGCGGGGCTGATATATGTGTACTTGAACATGAGTATGGAATTTTTGGTGGACAAAACGGTATATATATACTTCCCTTGCTTCACCGGCTTGAAATTCCGCTGATCGTAACCCTTCACACCATTGTAAAAACGCCTTCATATAATGAAAAGGCAGTATTGCAGCAAATATGCAAAATGGCCCATAAGATCGTTGTAATGAGCCATAAAGCCATTGACTTTCTTATCAGTATCTATAATGTGGATAAAGAGAAGATTGAATTTATAGAACATGGCGTCCCGGATATTCAATTCAGTCAGGCACAGACCAAAAAAGAATTTAAACTCGAGGATAAAAAATTATTACTCACATTTGGAATTCTCAGCCGCAATAAAGGGATTGAAACAGTAATAAAAGCCTTGCCCCGGGTTATTGAAAAACACCCCGAGGTCTTATACATGGTTCTGGGTAAAACTCATCCAAATGTTCTCCGCCATTCCGGAGAAGAGTACCGTAATTATCTTCACCGTCTGACTAAAAGCCTCAACCTGGGCGAT
>JBNJHQ010000199.1:0-3428 GCA_051748705.1 Bacteroidota bacterium
CCCTGGTCTTTATGTATACCCATCACAAAAGTTTCGGAACCTTTAATCCTGGTATCCCTGAAGCCGTTGCAATGTATGGAGATAAACAGGTCTGCCTTTGCCTTGTTTGCAATTTCCGCCCTCCTGTACAGCTCAACAAACTCGTCATCTTTTCTCGTATATATCACTTTTACTCCATCAAGCAAGTCTTCAATGTATTTACCCGTTTTAAGGGCAATGGCCAGTGTAATATCTTTTTCCTGGCTTATCCTCCCCTCAGCCCCGGGATCTTTTCCCCCGTGACCGGCATCAATCACAACCACCCATTCATTTTCAGGAGGCTTATCAGCGTATGCCCTGAACGAAGTGCCAAAAAATAAGCCTGAGGTGAAAAAGAGTATTATTGTTGAACAGGCTATGGTATAATGTTTGTAATTTTTAATCATGCACTTCATGCTATGATAACGATTTTAATTAGTTTTACTCCGTTCTATAAAACATTACAAAAATAGTACTAAACTTATTGACTATTTCAGCAAAAAAGATACATATTATCCTCATAAGCACTTTTTTTTCAACATTTCTTTACGGACAGGAGATCCGGAGGGTGCCTGATTCACTTATGGCAGTGATCGATACAGCATCTTTCATGCAGGATACACTGAGGGTGCCTGATTCACTTATGGCAGTGATCGATACAGCATCTTTCATGCAGGATACCCTGAGGGTGCCTGATTCACTTATGGCAGTGATCGATACAGCATCTTTCATGCAGGATACCCTGAGGGTGCCTGATTCACTTATGTCAGTGATCGATCCGGTCGCTTTCATGCAGGATACCCTGAGGGTTGATACCACTGATGCAGGTATGCAGGGACCCCGGAAACTACGCATATCACCCGATGCCGTGGACATGCCAATTATTTACAATGCCATTGACAGCCAGTATCTTCAGATGGATGATCAGAAGGTCTACCTTGTAAATAATGCTTCGGCCGTGTACGGGGATATAAGCCTTGAGGCATATTATATAACACTCGATCTGAATACATCCGAGGTAGTTGCATGGGGCAGGCGCGATTCAACAGGCAAGCTGGTTGATACCCCAAGGTTCAGGGATGGTGACGAGGAATTTGAAGCTGATGAGCTTACCTATAATTTTAAGACTGAAAGGGCAATCATACGTAATATTATGACTGAAGAGGAGGGAGGCTTCCTGCACAGTGATGTAACCAAGCGGCAGGATGATGGCAGTCTTCATGTCCAGGGCAGCAAATATACGACATGCGAGGCTGATCACCCTCACTTCTACGTAAGCCTGCCAAAGGCAAAAGTCATCCCGGAAGAGAAGATAGTATCCGGCCCGGCACACCTTGTACTTGAAGATATACCATTGCCTCTTATTCTGCCTTTCGGTTACTTTCCCGTTCAGCAGGAGTATGCCTCGGGTATTCTTATGCCAAAATACGGGGAAGAGAATAACAGGGGTTATTTCCTTAAGGGCATGGGATATTATTTTGCCATCAACGATTATTTCGACCTGAGCTTTACGGGAGATATTTATACCAATGGCACATGGAGGCTAAGCACATCAACCAATTATCGTAAGCGCTATAAATTCAGTGGTAACTTCGGCTTTAATTATGCAAATAATGTGAACGGGTATAAAGGCCTGGAAAACTATTCGAAGAGCAGTAATTATTCGGTTAAATGGTCTCATACACAGGACTCCAAGGCCAGGCCGGGAACACGATTCTCAGCCAGTGTAAACCTTAGCTCTGCAGGCTTTGACAGGGAAAACAGCTATAATGTCCAGGAACATGTTAACACTACCAAGCAATCGAGTATCAGTTATTCCAAAACATGGACGGGTTCACCGTTTAATTTTTCTGCCAGCCTTAATCACAGCCAGAATTCAGCAGCTAAAACAGTAAGCCTCAACCTTCCGAAGATTAGCTTCGGTATGTCAAGGATATATCCTCTCAAAGCAATTGGCAGCACTGCTTCCACAAAGTGGTGGCAGGAATTGCAGCTTCAATACAGTGCCAGTCTTGATAACAGGATTGCAACCACGGATGAGAAAATGTTTACCGCGGAGATGTTCAATGATATGAAGAACGGTTTTCAGCATGAAATACCGGTGAGTATCCCGATCAGGCCATTTAATAATTTTAGTATAAGCCCAAGCCTCAGGTATTCAGGTGTTATGTTTACCGAACGGACTTTAAAAAGATGGGATCCCGAATATGTGGATCCGGTTACAAACGATACGGTGAGCAAGCTGATAAGTGAGCAGGAAGAGGGCTTCTATTATGGCCATGCTGTTAATCCTTCAATTAGTGCAAGTTACAGTCCCCAGATCTATGGTACCTTCCAGTTCAAAAATCCTGAATCACGTGTGATTGCTGTGCGCCATGTGATGAAACCATCAGTCTCATTTTCCTATGTACCAGCCCTTGATGGCCTGTCTTCAGATATGTACCGCGAAGTGCAAATAGATACAGCAGGCAATACAAGGGAATATTCAATTTTTGAAAATGGTATTTACAGTACGCCCTCCTTATCCCGGAGAAACGGAAGCATGAATTTTTCATTAACCAATATTATTGAAGCCAAGGTAAGGGAATCAAATGATACCACCACTGCTGAAAAGAAAGTGAAGATACT
Organism: Bacteroidota bacterium; assembly: GCA_051748705.1. Classification (GTDB taxonomy): domain Bacteria; phylum Bacteroidota; class Bacteroidia; order Bacteroidales; family VadinHA17; genus UBA9300. Next base: position 2,647 of record JBNJHQ010000199.1, read on the forward strand.
TGATAACCTTGCTCTGAATACATCCTATAATATTTTTGCCGATTCACTCAAATGGAACCCCCTCTCAATGACCATGAGAACAACTCTCTTCAATGAACTGAGTATCTCGGCAAGGGGTAGTTTTGATTTTTATGCCACTGATTCACTCTTCAGGCGGATTAATACAAGCGAATGGGCTCTGAACAGGAAACCCTTCCGGATGACAAATTTTAATATCAGCCTTAATTTTGAATTGAGCAAACTGCTTAAATCCTTTTTTGGCCGTGAAACAGAAACTGCAGCAGCTACGCAGACCGGTGGTGGCGATACGGGCGAGCGGCCCGCCGACATGCCGGGATCACTGGGAGAAGCAAACAGGCAGCCTGGAGTGGGGGGCATGCAGACAGGATCAGATATGACTTTTGGCCAGTACGGTTATGCTGATTTCAGTGTGCCGTGGACCATGAGGGTGGCATATAACTTTTATTATACTAAGGGCAGGGAAGAATCGCAAATAAACCAGAATGTGACAATGAATGGTAATGTAACACTTACAAAAAACTTTGCCATTAGCTATTCAACAGGCTATGATTTCAGGAGCAAGGAAATAACCATGACCAGGATAGGTATAAGAAGGGATCTGCATTGCTGGGAGATGAGCTTTAACTGGATCCCAACAGGATACCTTAAGAGCTGGGACTTCACAATAAGGGTAAAGGCAAGTGTTCTGCAGGACCTTAAATATGAAAGAAGGAAAGATTATCATGATAACTACTGATAGTAATCCATAAAAGGAACATTAA
>JBNJHQ010000199.1:3528-4902 GCA_051748705.1 Bacteroidota bacterium
CATGAAAAAGATCATTTATACCGCCAAAGCCCCCGAAGCCCTCGGTCCATACAGCCAGGCTGTGGAAATTAATAATACCCTTTATATCTCGGGGCAGGTACCGGTGGATCCTGCCAGCGGCTCTGTTGTGAAAGGCGGAATAACAGAACAGACCGGGCAGGTTATGAAAAATATCGGGGCCATACTGGAAGAAGCCGGCTATTCCTTTGATAATGTAGTAAGCTCTACATGCCTGCTGTCGGACATGACCAATTTTAAGGCCATGAATGAGGTATACGCACGTTACTATCCGGCCAACCAGCCCGCACGGGCTGCCTTCGCAGTGAAGGAACTTCCACTGGGGGCCTTGATCGAGATTGTTACAGTGGCCGCGAAATAAATATTACTCGGCTATTATCTCAAACTCAATTTCAGCTTTAACTTCCTTGTGAAGTTTGATCTGTGCCTTGTATTTACCAATTTCCTTTACCTGGTCGCCCTCGATGGAAATATTTTTCCTGTCGATGTCAAAACCTTCGCTCTTAAGAGCTTCGGCAATCTGTATGGTGTTTACCGATCCGAAAATCTTTCCGGAACTGCTTGTTTTGGCACCAATGGTCAGTGAAACACCGGAGAGCCTGGTGGCAACCTCTTCTGCTTCCTGCTTAACCTTTTCCTCTTTATGCGCCCTCTGGCGGGTGTTCTCCTCGTGAACTTTCTTTGCTGAAGGGGTGGCCAGTATGGCATAGCCCTGGGGGATGAGGAAATTCCTGGCGTATCCGTCCTTTACCGATACTATCTCACCCTTGTCTCCTAATCCGTTTACATCCTGCTTGAGTATTATATCCATCTTTTTTTCCTCCTCGGTTTATTTTAACAGGTCAGTAACATATGGCAGCAAGGCAAGATGACGAGCCCTTTTTATCGCCTTGGCCACTTTTCTCTGGTACTTGAGTGATGTACCGGTAATACGCCTGGGAAGTATCTTTCCCTGCTCGTTTAAAAATTTCTTTAAAAATTCAGGATCCTTGTAGTCAACATACTTTATCCTGTTCTTTAAGAAACGGCAGTATTTTTTCTTTTTAATTTCAACCGTGGGGGGTGTCAGATACCTGATTTCTGATTCGTTCTGTGCCATGATTTAGTCCTCCTGAATTTTTTCTGTTTCTTTTTGTCTCCTCTTTTTCTCTGCATACTGTACCGCATATTTGTCCATCCTGAAGGTCAGGAAACGTATTATACGCTCATCTCTCCGGTACTGTAATTCCAGCTGCTCTATCGATTCACCCGGACCTCTAAATTCAATCAGGTAATAGAACCCGGTTGACTTTTTCTGAATGGGATAGGCCAGTTTCTTCAGGCCCCAGTTCTCTTCATGAATGATCTCACCTCCAT
>JBNJHQ010000200.1:0-4901 GCA_051748705.1 Bacteroidota bacterium
GAACCTTATCTGGGCCATGTAAAGGCCGGCTATCATAATAATGATGCCCGTGAATTTTTCCGATGTTATTATCTCACCTATGGAATAGTATGCAAAGACAGCCGTTAAGACGGGAATAATGTTGGCAAAGAGATTAGCCCTTGTAACGCCGATCTTCCTAACTGTATAACCAAAGAGGATAAATGCACCGCAGGATGCAAAAATGGCCAGCTGGGCAACGGCAATGGCAGCTTCGGGTACGAACTCTATTTCCCTGATGTGCTTCCCCTCGGAAACCAGGAATACAGGCAGGAAAAGGGCAAGGCCAATTATGTTCTGCACATTCACTATGTAAACAGGCCGGTAGTTATTTGCCAGGCGACGCAGGATTAGTGAATAAGCCGTGGCACACAATACGGCAGAGAGCATCAGGATTATTCCCAGAGGGTCAAAAGAGAGGTTGCTTTTCCCTGCTACAATGAATATCAGTATACCCGTGAAAGAGACAATGACACCTGCATAATTGAACATACTGAGTTTTTCCCTGAAGAAGATCAGTGCACCGATAGCGGTAAAAATGGGTATAGTGGCTATCAGTACGGAAGCAACGGTGGAGGATACAAGGGCCAGGCCGTGACTCTCGAAAATGAAATACAGGAAGGGCTCGAAAAGGGCAATGAAGAAAAAATACGGCCTGTCCTCTTTCCTGATCTTTTCAAATCTCCCTGTGAGGTAAAGGAAGAGGCTGAGCACGATTACAGCGGTGGCCAGGCGGAAGAACACTATGGTAAGAGGGCGGTAGGTCTCATTGGCAATCTTGAACCATACATAAGAGAAAGCAAAGAATGCCATTGAAAATATGATAGATATATATGCCTTTACCCTGTCGCCCACTTTTACTCAATATTTATGACGGGCGAAATTAGAATTTTTTTTTTATATATTTGCTCGCTCAAGAGGTTAAATATGAGGGGGTTAATTTTGGGATTATTGTGCTAATTAGCTATAAAACACAACTTTAAATAAAAATATATCGATGAAAATACTTGTGTGCATAAGTAATGTTCCGGATACAACAACCAGGGTTAAATTCACTGATGGCAAAGCGCTTGATACCGCAGGTATACAGTGGGTAATAAACCCATGGGATGAGTTATCCCTTACCCGTGCCCTTGAGTTAAAAGAAGCTCACCCGGGCATGATTGAATCGGTGACGGTTGCTCATGTGGGCCCGCCGGCTTCAGAGCCAACCATACGTAAGGCACTGGCTATCGGGGCCGATAATGCAATAAGGGTAAATGCCGATCCTCATGATGCTTATTTTGTTGCAGCACAGCTGGCTGAAGTAGTTAAGGCCGATAATTTTGACCTTGTGCTCTGCGGCATTGAATCGAGCGACTTTAATGGTTCGACAGTAGGGGGTATGCTTGCCGAATTTCTTGCTTATCCTTCTGTTTCAGCTGTATCGGGGATAAATATTGAAAATAATGATATTACCCTTACCCGTGAAATTGACGGTGGCAGGGAACTCTTATCTGTACCCTTGCCCTTTGTTGCCATAGTACAGAAAGGAATAGCCAGGGAGCCCCGGATAGCAGCCATGAGGGGCATTATGATGGCCAGGTCCAAACCACTCAGGATCCTCGAACCTGTTGAAGTAAGCCCGCTAACGGATATTATCTCATACGAAATGCCTCCTGAGAAAGAAACCTGCAGGTTCATTGATGCCGATAAAGCAGAAGAGCTGGTTAATATACTGCAGAATGAGGAGAAAGTGATCTGAAATAAGAATTAAAACCTTAATCAATTTGAATATGTCAGTATTAGTATATACAGAGAACTGGGACGGCAAATTTAAAAAATTATCATACGAGCTGGTATCATATGCTTCAGCTCTTGCCGATATGTTAAAGACACAGCTCACTGTCCTGTCAATTGGTGATGTTGACTCCACTGAGCTTAAGAGCCTTGGAAAATATGGGGCATCAAAAATAATAAGCGTTAAGAATCCGCTGCTGAACGAACTGGACAGCCAGGCCTGTACGGAAGTGATTGGGGATGTGGCTAAGAAAAATGATGCCGGCATTATCATAATATCCAATAACAATACCGGCAAGGCTGTAGCACCCAGGTTATCGGTTAAGTTAAAAGCCGCGATAGGAGCGGGCGTAAGCAGGCTGCCATCTTCTACTGATCCTTTTACGGTTTATAAAAGGGTCTATTCAGGCAATGCCTATGCAAATGTTGTTCTTAATACAGATATTAAAATCCTTACCCTGGCACAGAATTCATTTGAACTGCTTGAAAAAGATCATGATGCCGAAATTGAAGAGCTGAATTATGAGATCGACCCGGGTCTGCCTAAGACAAAGGTCCTGGATGTGCAGAAACAATCGGGTAAATTGCTTCTTACCGATGCTGAGATAGTAGTATCCGGCGGTAGAGGAATGAAGTCGCCCGATAACTGGGCTCCCCTGGTTGAGCTGGCTGACCTGCTCGGTGGGGCAACGGCCTGCTCCAGGCCCGTGTCGGATGAGGGCTGGAGGCCCCACGAAGAACATACCGGTCAGACCGGTAAGATTATTACTCCCAACCTGTATATTGCTGTGGGCATCTCAGGAGCAACCCAGCATATAGCAGGTGTGAGTGCATCAAAGTGTATAGTAGCGATAAACAATGATAAGGATGCACCTGTTTTTGAGGTCGCCAAATACGGGATAGTGGGTGATGCAATGAAAGTGTTGCCCGGCCTCATAGAGGCTGTCAGAAAAATAAAGTCGGCCTGACAGTAGTAGCAATTACCATAATATGCAGAAGCAAATAATTTTCACAATCGTACTGCTTGTTGCCATGGGTGTTTTCACTTATACGGCAATGCGGCTGATACGTTTTTTCCGACTCACAAAACCGGCTTTCCCGGTCAGGAATACGGGACAGAGACTGGCACTGACAATGAAGGTGGCTTTCGGGCAGTCTAAAATGTTCAGGATGCCATTTATAGGCTTTTTACATGCTCTTGTTTTCTGGGGTTTCTGTGTAATACTCATCGGGAGCATTGAAATGATAATTGACGGGCTGGCGGGAACTGACAGGGTACTAAGATTCCTTGGTGTGGTTTATGATGTAATTATGGCCTCGGGTGATATCTTTGCCCTCCTTGTGACAATATCAATAATTGTATTCCTTGCCCGGAGGTTGTTTTTCCATATCGGGAGATTTGAAGGCAGGGAAATGAAAAGGGCATCACATATAGATGCTAATATTGCCCTTACCCTCATTCTCCTGCTTATGGTGACACTGCTGGGTATGAACAGTGCCTATTTTGCACATGCTGCCGGCCGGGGGAATGAAATGGCAGGGGTCTTTCCTGTCAGCTCAATACTGGCACAACTTTATGACGGTGCTGACCAGGCTGATATACATAAGTGGCATGAAATATTCTGGTGGTCTCATATAGTGCTGATATTCATCTTTGCCAATATCCTGCCTTACAGCAAACACTTTCATGTCTTCATGTCTATTCCCAATGTATACCTCTCGAGGCTGAGCCCCCTGGGTAAACTTGTCAATATGGATAATGTTACCAGGGAAGTTAAGCTGATGCTTGATCCGGAGACTGCCTTCAGTGCAGCACCTGAGAATGGACAGGTAGAAAGGTTCGGCTTGAAGGACATTGAAGATGTAACATGGAAAAACTACCTTGATTCACTTTCCTGCACCCAGTGTGGACGCTGTACTGCAGCATGCCCTGCCAGTATAACGGGTAAGATGCTGTCGCCACGTAAAATAATAATGGATGTCCGAAGCAGGATGAATGAAAAAGGACCGGGGATGCTTGGCAAAGGCAGGGACTATGATGATAAAAAAAGTCTGCTCAGGGACTATATAACAGAGGAAGAACTGTGGGCATGTACTACATGCAATGCATGCGCAGAAGAATGTCCTGTTAATATTAACCATCCTGAAATAATAATTGAAATGAGAAGATACCTGGTTATGGAAGAAGGCCAGGCACCGGGCGAAATAAAGGCAGTGTTCAATAATATTGAGAATAATGGTGCCCCATGGCAGTATTCATCCGAAGATCGTATGAGGTGGGCAGAAAATATTGAATTGGCAGGCAACGAATAATTTTTTTCATGGAAACAAGAAAGGTGAATGTTCCCCTTATGTCAGACCTGTTCAGCAGGGGTGAAAAAGCAGAATATCTCTTCTGGGTCGGTTGTGCAGGAGCTTTTGATGACAGGTACAGAAAGGTTGCAGCTGCTTTTGCCAGGATACTTACACACCTGGAGATCAGTTATGCCGTGCTGGGGAAGGAGGAAACATGTACGGGCGACCCCGCACGGAGGGCCGGGAATGAGATGGTATACCAGATGCAGGCACTTCAGAATATTGAGATTTTTAAAGCTTATGAAATAAAAAAAATAATAACAATCTGCCCGCACTGTTATAATATTTTTAAGAATGAGTATCCTGACCTGGGAGCTGATTTTGAAGTTATCAGCTACGTGACTTTTCTTGCAGACCTGTTGAGATCAGGTAAACTGAAGCTGAATAACGATGTGTTGAAGGATACGGTCATAAGCTACCATGATCCATGTTATCTTGGAAGAGCAAATAAAATATATGATGAACCCAGGGAATTGCTCGGAGCCATGAGCAATGAGTTGAAGGAGATGAAGAGAAACAGGAGTTTTGCACTCTGCTGCGGAGCCGGAGGAGCACAGATGTTCAAGGAGGCAGAGAAGGGCAATAAGGAAATATTTATAGAAAGAACTGAAGAGGCCCTGGAGACCGGGGCTGACATAGTGGCAACAGCATGCCCGTTTTGCATGACGATGATTACTGATGGCCTGAAATATAAGAACAGGGAAGAAGAGATACAGAATCTTGATATAGCTGAACTGATTGTCAGAGCT
>JBNJHQ010000201.1:0-4860 GCA_051748705.1 Bacteroidota bacterium
TGACAATATATTTATTCATCAGCGGGCAGGAAATATTTATCATCATGATTGCTGCCCTTATCCTTTTCGGGGCAAAAAAGCTTCCGGATATAGCCAAAGGCCTGGGTAAAGGTATGCGCGAATTCAGGAAGGCAACCGATGACATAAAAAAGGAATTCAATGAAAGTACCAAAGATGTCCAGGACGATATAAAAGACGTGTCCGATACGGTAAATAAGAACCTTAAAGGCTGATGGCTGTTTATCTTATCAAAATTAATTCTCCTGATGACATACCTTGTTCTTTTCGCCGGCTTTGCCTTATTGCTTATCAGCGGTGAATTTCTTGTGCGTGGTGGAGTAAGCCTTGCCTGGCATTTCAATATTTCTCCGATGGTGATTGGCCTTACAATCGTTTCATTTGGGACTTCCTCCCCTGAACTTGTGGTGAGCCTTGATGCTGCTATAACAGGATATCCTGACATTTCAGTGGGTAACGTGGTGGGAAGTAATATTTCAAACATTGGTCTGGTGCTGGCCCTCACGGTGATAATGGCACCCTTTTTTGTTAAAAGGAGGGCTATATTGGATGACATAATAATAATGACAGGTGTCTTTCTGCTCATGTATATAATGTTGCATGACTTTCATCTCAGCCGCTTTGAGGGAATTGTCCTCGTTTTACTGCTGGCTGCCTATCTATTCAGGTCGATCAGGAATGATAGGAAAGAGAACAGGGCAGTCCCGGGGAATATCCGCTATTCACTTCTCCTGTCAGTCATCATTATTGTTCTTTCATGCTTTGGTCTTGTGGCAGGGGCCGATATGCTGGTGAAAAGTGCCAGCACGATTGCTTCCGTGATGGGTGTGAGCGATAGAATAATTTCTGTTACGGTTATTGCTGTTGGAACGAGTCTGCCGGAACTGGCAACTTCATTTATGGCGGCAATAAGAAAAAAGAATGATATAGCTATTGGTAATGTGGTGGGCTCAAATATTTTCAATGTACTGGCAATACTTGGGCTAACTGCCACTATCAAACCTTTCAGAATCAATGATGCAGGATTTTCTTATGATATGTACTGGATGATAGGTATTGCACTGCTTCTTATTGCTTTGGTACTTCCTTCAGCAAATCCAAAGCTGAGCCGTTGGAAAGGCATTCTCCTGGCACTGGTTTATTTAAGCTATATTTATATTGTTTTTCTTGTAAGATGAGAAGGCGAATTAACTACGGTATATGATAACAGCAAAAGATATAAGCAAATCATTTGGTGACCTTAAAGTCCTGAAAGGGATAAATCTTAATGTCAGGGAGAGTGAGATAGTGACAATTGTAGGCCCCAGCGGAGCAGGAAAAACAACACTGCTCCAGATACTGGGAACACTGGATAAAGCCGATAGCGGGTCAATTGAATATGACGGCCTGTTTCTGAATAAGCTTAATGAGAAACAATTGTCACGCTTCAGAAATGAGCAGATTGGTTTTGTTTTCCAGTTTCACCAGCTTCTGCCCGAATTCACTGCCCTGGAGAATGTGTGCATCCCTGCCTATATTGGGGGGAAGGCACGGCAGGAAGCTGAAGACAGAGGCATGCAGCTGCTCGGCTTCCTGGGACTTAAAGAAAGGCTTGAGCATAAACCTTCGGAACTCAGTGGCGGGGAGCAACAGAGAGTGGCGGTGGCAAGGGCGCTCATTAATAACCCCCGCGTTATACTTGCCGATGAGCCTTCTGGAAACCTGGATACGGAAAATAAACAGGAGCTGCATAAACTGTTTTTTGACCTTCGTGACAGGTTCGGACAGACAATAGTGATAGTAACCCACGACAGGGAACTGTCGGGTATGTCCGACAGGAAAATTGAAATCAGAGACGGAATTATTCATAATGGGTGAGTCCTGGAAAAAAAGGTTTTCCTATGATGAAATGAAGGACTTTCTTGAACTCAAGTACGAACAGTTCAACAACCCGGGTTTTATAGCCAACGACCCGGTATCAATACCTCATCAATATACTCTCAAACAGGATATTGAAATATCGGGATTCCTCACTGCCACACTAGCCTGGGGAAGACGCGACCTGATAATTAATTCGGCAAAAAAGCTGATGGAAATGATGGGCGACAGACCCTTTGATTATATTATGCATTCAGGGGAGGAGGGACTGCAACAGGTGAGCGAATTCTATTACCGCACTTTTAAAGGTAAGGACTGTTGTACGTTCGTAAATGGACTGAGGAACATATATACTAACTATGACAGCATGGAAGATATACTCGCAGAAAGTCTTGGTAAGGGTGAAAGCTGGAAAGATGCAATAGTAAAGCTGCGCAGGGAGTTTTTCCGTGTTCCCTTTGAACGGAGGACACTGAAACATTTTGCCGATATATCCAGGGGAGCGGCAGGAAAAAGGCTGAATATGTTCTTAAGATGGATGGTCAGGGACGACGGCCGTGGTGTTGATTTTGGCCTGTGGAAAAGAATAGATAAATCGCTGCTCTTTATTCCACTTGATTTTCATACAGGCAATATTTCCAGGAAACTGGGCTTGCTGGAACGCAGGCAGGACGACTGGAAGGCGGTTGAAGAACTTACTTCAACCCTCAGGCAATTTGATGCCGATGACCCGGTTAAATATGATTTCTCACTTTTCGGGCTGGGTATAATCGAAAAATTCTGATATGGATTATTTTGATTTTAAACAGTTCAGGGTATACCAGCATAAATCAGCCTTTAAGACAGGCACTGACGGGGTGATGCTCGGTGCATGGGCAGATGCATCATCCGCTTCCAGGGTACTTGATATAGGTACAGGCACCGGACTCATTACACTAATGATTGCCCAGCGGACAGATGCGGCCATTGTTGGGATTGAACCTGATATTCAGTCCTGCGAACAGGCCAGGGAGAATGTTGAAAACAGTCCCTGGAGAAACAGGATTGAAATTGTCAATACAAGGCTGCAGGATTATTCTCCCGGAGAAAAGTTCGATCTTGTAGTGAGCAATCCCCCCTTTTTCAGGCACTCACTGACCGGCCGAGATCAGAGGCGGGCTAAAGCCAGGCATGATTATGACCTTTCAGGTGCTGAGCTGGTAAAGGCAGTAATTAGTCTGCTTGCGCCCAGAGGTAAATTCTGCCTTATATTACCTTATGCTGAAGCAGCAATATTTATCACTGAAGCGGCTGAGGCCGGTCTATTTTGCAATAAAATACTTAAAGTGAAACCACTGCCCTCGGCACCGGTTAAACGAATGCTTATGGAATTTGCTGCCGGTAAAAGTGAATTGCAGCAGTCCTTCCTTACTATAGAAAGGGAAAGACACAGGTATACTGATGAATATAAAAAACTTGCAGCTGACTATTATCTTAATTTCTAAAAAATAAGTTCCGATTCGGGCAGGCCATATTCTTCTTCTGTTTTTATACCCATTTCCTCCAGCATATCGAGCACAGGCATATATATTTCTTTCTTCACCGGCCTGAATACTCCCTTCAGATTAATTTTACCTTTAAGTATAAGCCTTGTGGCAACAGCAGCCGGGAGGGCAACGGTACGGGCTATTGATGTATCGGTGGAAGGTGATCCGTAATCAATCATCTGTGAACTGATGACTTCCCTGCTGCCATCTTTATGCCTTGCCAGGAAAACATGCTTCAGAACTATCATGTCTTTCTCATCTTCCTTTAAGATCATTTTACTCATCATCCGATCAGAGATAACTTCAAAGGAGCTTTTCATATAAGAAGGTATTTTCTTTTCCTCATAAAGCCCCAGCCAGTCGAAGGCTTTTATTGCGGCTGAACCGGTTCCTGTACCCAGCTTTTCTGCTACCTGTTGTTTAAGAGGCCCCTTGCTGCTGCCGGTTCTTGATCTTATCAGATCAGCATAAGTTTTTCCCTTCAGATCTTCCTCCTGCCTGCTCAGCAGGTCAAGTGTCTTCATGGCGTCAATAGTTTCGCACCATCCCCTGAACCTGAATGTACCCCTGAAAATGGTTCTTATATCCCTGAGTCCGTAAATATCTATATAACTGATAGAATCCCTGTTGGCATATACTTCAAGCACACCAACATTCTTAATTTCATAGTTAAATGTTTTTTTGAAAAGGTCTTCCGGCTTAATATTCACAATTTGCCCCTTATCAAGATACCTGGCATCATTAAGGCTGGTAAGCAGCACACCCTCAGGGCTCCAGGTGAATTTATAACCGAGTGGATTATCAGCGTATCCGGGAGCGGGAAGAGCACCGCATATCGACCAGAATTTTTCTATTAGCCCTCCTTCATCCTGAACCCTGTCGATGATCTTCATGGCCGACATATGGTCAATACCGGGGTCAAGCCCTGCCTCGTTGAGTATGATTATTCCTGCTTTCCTTGCTGCCTGGTCAAGGTCGGCCATTTCCTTCTTTACATATGATGTTGTTACCATATGTTTCCTGTATTCAATGCAAACCTCTGCAACACTGCAGTGGAACCTGTAAGGAAGGAGGCTTACAACAATATCTGCCTCTTTAACCATCGGTTTCAGCTCACTTGTATTATCGGCATCCCAGTATACTATTTCACCGTTGGGATGGTCCTGTAATATGCGCTGCGCATTGTTACAGGTGTTACATGCAATTTTTATCATGTATCCCTTATCAAGAAGGTAGTCTATCAGGGGCTTTGCCACCATTCCGGCTCCCAGTACAAGTACTCTGTGCATAATGATAATTTATCGGGGTTAATAAAGAGCCTCAATATACTGAATTGTCTCTTCGGTGCCAATGATAGTTTGCAGTTTTTTATTGTATTAAGCGGATGCTGCTCCACTGAATAATAGGTAAGCTTATGAGCCCCTTTCCCTTTGATTTAATTTTTTTCTCAACAATAAAT
>JBNJHQ010000202.1:0-4781 GCA_051748705.1 Bacteroidota bacterium
ATTGCAGTGCAGACCATTGGTTATACGGAGGCTGAATTTGCAAAACTGGAAAAGCAGCTGGCAGATCTCCTGGCCAAATAAGTACCGAGTTAAAATATTGACATGATATGGAGGACCTGCATTGAAGGTCTCATTGTTATATTTTGTATATTAGCTTAGTAATTAACCTAAAAGCTAAGATATGAAATTCCTTTTTCTTTCATTGTTTTCATTGTTCATTTTCATCACCTCCCCTGCCCAGGAGCAGGCTGACACAAGGACACTTGCTGCCATGCACTCCATATCCAGTCATGACCTTATGGAATATGTCAGGATACAGTGTGATGATCAATTTGAAGGCCGGCTGACAGGAACAGATGAATACATGGAATGTGCCCGCTGGCTGGCTTCATTCTTCGAGGATTGCGGACTTGAGCCCGGAGGAGATAATAACACCTGGTTCCAGTATTTCGATATCCCCTATACTGTCATTCATCCTGACTGTGCTCTTTCAATTAAACTGCCCACCGGGAAAAAAGGCCATGTAAAAAAACACTATGAATATATTACGGAATATATGCCGGGATCAACATCGGCCAGCGGAACTGTCAGTGCCGAGGTTGTGTATGCCGGTTACGGGATCACAGCACCTGAACTCAATTATGACGACTACAGGGGAATAGATGTTAAAGGGAAAATAATCCTCATTGAAAGTGAAGCACCCGTTTCACCGGCTGAAGGAGCTGAGAAGTTCATGCCATGGCGCGAGTACAGCTTTCACCAGTATAAATTGAAAAATGCTGTTGAGCACGGTGCTGTGGGGATGATATACAATTACGGTCCGATAGGCAATCCGAACAACGCCTACGATGAGAATTTTATTTATGTGCATGTTGGTGACTCGGTTGTGAGGGATGTTTTCAGTGGAACGGGTAAGGAACATGCCGAAACTGTTGATAAACTAAGGAAGGAACTCAAACCACAATCTTTTGAGACCGGCAAAGAAGTCACCATCAGGATGAGTACAACACATTATCCCGATGGCAGGGGTGCAAACATTATAGGTATAAAAAAAGGAACTGATCCTGAATTAAGTAAGGAAGCCATAATTATCGGGGCCCACCTCGACCACCTTGGGAAGTGCTATGAAATCATTCCCGGTGCAAATGACAATGCTTCGGCTGTTGCCGTGATGATGGCCGTGGCAAAAGCACTTAATGACCATGATATCGAGTTGAAAAGAACGGTTCTTTTCCTCTCTTTCGGTGCTGAAGAGCAGGCCCTGATCGGGTCACGGACATATATTGACAATCCACTTATGCCCTTAAACAGAACAGTGCTGCTCAATATGGATGGTGTGGGTGTTGGCGACAAAATAAATATTACGGCAGGCAGGGATTTTCCGAAACTCTCTGCTCCTTTTGAAGAAGCCAACAGTAAGTACATTCACCGTGAAATCAGGACCAGTTCATTCTCCAACCTCGGACGTCCGAGGCTTGACGCTGCAATATTCCTTAGTGCCGGGGTGCCCTCGCTGAGCTTTTCAACCTTTGGTGCAAGATCATATTACCATATACCCTGGGACAATGTTGATATTATTACACCTGAAATTATGGAAGATATGGCCCAACTGATGATTTTATCGCTAATCGAGCTGGCAAATTCTGAACAGGATATAATGTAAATAAAATAACTGAAATGCATTCAGGACATAAAATAATTTTGATGCTCTTTGTGCCTGCCTGTGCATTTATACTCCTTATGACCGGATGCACAGGGCAAAATGAAAAAATTGAATATTCAACAGCAGGATGGGACGCTGATTCACTGGGTTACCACAGGATAGTGATACAGAATAAAACGGATGCTGATGCAGTTTTTGTTGAAATTCCATGGAGAAGAAGAGATGAGGAGCCATGGAAAAAAGCCGTTATATTAACCGGGGGCGATCCGGAGAAAGTAATAAACAACAAAATCTGCCTATCGTCTGATAATGAAAAGGGACGCTTTGTTTTTGAACCTGTTTACGGTCCCGGTGAATATTTCCTTTACTATCTCCCCGCCAGAATGAAAGGACGGAGTAATTATCCGGCCGTTATATACCCGGAGCCTGAGCAGACAGCCGATAATGCCTGGATTGACCTTCATAATTTAAACGATTCAGCCTCCCTGGAAACACTTCCGGAAGCACAGGTATCAGCTATCCAGGCACGAAATGATTTCAACTCATTTTTTCCCATGGAAATTATTGCCACAAAAGAGGAGATCAGCTCGCTTCTCGACAGGTATCCAGGGAAAACTTACCTGCTCTTCCCTGAAGACAGGAAACATTCAATACGCATGCAGGATCATATCCCGCTTAAATGGATCGATGACAGGGCCTTCGGTGATATTGAGGGAGAAACAAAGAGGGGGGAATATTTTACTTTCCAGCTTGGCCTGTATTGTATTGAGAAGGAGATCAATGATATAGAAATATCTTTCTCAGACCTTAAGGCAGGCGGCAACAGGATTGTAATACATCATGACAGCATTGCATCTTTCAATACCGGGGGAACCGGATGGGATGGCAAAGCTTTCAGCAAGAAAATAAATGTCAGGGAAAACAGTGTCCAGGCCCTGTGGTTTGGCTTCATGGTCCCGGATAATGCCGAAGCCGGCAGAATTACCGGGAGCATGTATATTAAGCCCGTGGGACATGAAGCTGAGACTTTGAAACTGAACATTAAGATACTGAATGATAAAATCCTGAATCATGGTGACGATGATCCTTACCTGATGAGCCGGATGAGGTGGCTTAACTCAACACTGGCCATGGATAATGAGCTCACTGATCCTTTTATTGCAATTGAGAATGAAAACAGGTCCCTGAAAATACTGGGACGCCAGGTTGATATAGGCTCCGGTGGCCTGCCATCGAGGTACCTTACATATTTTAATCCGTCGAACACAGACCTGGTCGATGAACCCGAGCATGTACTGGCCTCACCCATGACACTGGAAATATACAGGGCTAACGGCTCCAGGATATATTTTGTAAATGAAGAACCCGTTTTTGACAGACAGGGACCGGCAAAATATACCTGGAATACAAAAAGTGTCAGTTCATCCCTTGAAATGCATACCGAGGGTTCCCTGGAGGCTGACGGTTTCTCACAGATACGTATCGGCATAAAGGCCATGGAGGACCTTGCAATTTCAGATATAAGGCTATCTGTGCAGATCCGTAAAAAATTCGCCGATTACTTTATGGGTCTGGGTTTACCCGGTGGACTGAGACCATATTACCTGAGCTGGAAATGGGACCGCATGAAGCACCAGGAAGGAGCATGGATAGGTAGTGTTAACGGAGGCCTGCAATTTACATTGAGGGATGATAAGTATGAGAGACCTTTGAATACCAACTTCTACAGGGAAAAACCGCTGAAGATGCCAGAAGGATGGTATAACGGGGGTAAGGGAGGAATACATGTAAGTTCGGGAGAGCATACGGCAGACATAAAATGCTACAGCGGCAGCAGGCAGATGAAAGAAGGAGATGAGATTGTATTTACCCTGAACCTGCTTTTCACGCCTTTTAAGCTCATCGACACTGATAAACAGTGGAATACCAGGTTCTATCACCGCTATAATGATCCTGACAGTATAAAGGCCTATGGAGCCAACGTAATAAATGTCCATCATGCAACAGAAATCAACCCATGGATCAATTATCCCTTCCTGGAACAGGAGAAAATGAAGGATTACATTGACAGTGCCCATTCAATGGGAATGAGGGTAAAGATATACAACACAATAAGGGAACTTTCCAACAGGGCGCCCGAACTGTTTGCCATCAGGAGCCTGGGCCATGAAATTTTCAGTCCCGGACCGGGGGGAGGCTTCAACTGGCTGCAGGAGCACCTGGTTGATGATTATATCGCAGCCTGGTTCGTTCCTGAATACAATGATGCCGCAATAATAAATTCGGGTATGTCGCGCTGGCATAATTATTACATCGAAGGTGTGAACTGGCTGGCTGAGAAAATGGAGATTGACGGTCTCTACCTCGACGATATTGCCTTTGACCGTAGCACGATGAAACGCATCAGGAAGGTGCTTGACAGGCACAGGGACAGTGCACTAATTGACCTGCACTCGGCGAACCAGTATAATGCACGTGATGGCTATACCAACAGTGCCAACCTGTATATGGAACATTTTCCCTATGTTGACCGTTTATGGTTTGGCGAATATTTTGACCCTGAGCGTCCACCCGATTTCTGGCTTGTAGAAATGTCGGGTATTCCTTTTGGCCTGATGGGTGAAATGTTGCAGGACGGGGGTAACCAGTACAGGGGACTGGTCTACGGTATGACCTCGAGGGCACCGTGGTCAGGCGATCCGTCTAATGTATGGGATCTTTTTGATGAATTTGGTATCAGTGGATCGGATTTTATCGGCTACTGGTCTGAAGACTGCCCCTTAACAACAGGCTACCGGCGTGCACCGGCATCAGTATACCGGAAAGACAGTGTTACAATGGTGGCTATTGCCAGCTGGTATGAAGAAGATAAGGATCTGTGGCTCAATGTTGACTGGCAAAAGCTGGGGATCAACAGGAATGATGTTGTATTCCGGGCACCATACATAAGAGATTTCCAGGAAGAGCAAAGCTTCAATCCCTGGGAAAGGATACCCCTGGAAGCAGGCAGGGGCATTGTACTTATTATAAAACACAAAAAAAGCAGGGTGGATCCCGCCTGAGCGGGAACCACCCCTGTTCATGATAACACCAGAACCTGACATGAACATTCTCTTTT
>JBNJHQ010000203.1:0-4735 GCA_051748705.1 Bacteroidota bacterium
CCCTGTGCATTTACCAGGGCGTAGGCATTGAAGTACTTTGTTGCCGGGCCCAGGGCTGTCGGGTTCATCAGGGCTTTGCGCTCGTCCATGGGGAGGTTTGAGCAGATATCAGGTTCGGTGGCATCGAGCCACCAGGCATCAATTCCCTTGCTGAACAGTTTTTCATTTATTTGTCTCCAGAACTCATCACGGGCATCAGCATTAAAGGCATCATAAAAAGTAGATACATATCCTATCCAGTCTTTCTGTCCTTTTTCCACGTTCCTGGTATAGAGCCATCCCTTACTGTTCATGAACTTATAATTATCGGTACCTACGTAATACTTGGGCCACACCGATATCATGATCTTAGTGTTAAGTGAATCGTGCAATGTTTTTATCATTCCTTCCGGGTCAGGAAATCTTTCCGGGTCGAAGTTATGATCGCCCCACCCGTCATCGGGCCAGTACTGCCAGTCCTGTACAATGTTATCGATGGGTATTTCCCTTTTCCTGAATTCATTTACGACAGACAATAATTCTTCCTGGCTGCTATACCGTTCACGGCTTTGCCAGAAGCCCATGGCCCATTTGGGCATCATGGGTGCCTTTCCTGTAAGGGTACGGTAGCCGCTTATGAGTTCATCCATATCATTACCGGCAATGAAGTAGTAGTCTATCTGGTCGGCTGCCTCTGAAAACAGGGATATACGGTTCTGTTCAGCGGGGGGCAGGGGATCGAGGTACCTGAGGCCGACATAGGATTCGCCGCCGTCAGGTATCCATTCAATACGAAGGTGGTATTTCTGACCCTTCTTCATATCCAGGTCAAACTGGTTTGATGATGCGTTCCATGCCACTCTCCAGCGGTCGAAGAGCAGCTCGTCATCGATCCATAGCCTGGCATAGCCTGCTGATGTGAATATAAAATTATGCATGCCGCTCTTATCTGACTGCAGGTAACCATCCCAGGAAACAAAGCCATCATTTAGATTGTAGCCTTCAGGGAATTTATCCATATCCGGGATAAAGCGGTAATCAATTTCTTTTTCTTCGCGGCTTATGAAAATCTTATCCCGGTCGTTGCGGTAAGCATAGGTGGCTGTCAGTCCTCCTTCAAGAGCCTCACTGTTATATAGTGTCAGCTCTTCCAGTTGTTTATATTCCCGCGGGTCGCCGTATTTGCTTCTTGAATAGTTATCCCACAGGATGCCATAGTTCTTATTGGAGATAAAGAATGGAATGGCTGTTTTGGTGTTATACTGGTAGAGATCAAGGTTTTTACCTTTAAGGTTCATAAATGATGTCTGGTTTGCGCCCAGTCCGTATATTGCTTCATCACCGGGCGATTCAAACTGCTGGCTTATGGCATAGCAGTTTTCTCCATCGAGCTCGTACTGTTCAAAGTCTTTGCCTCCACCTGTTTTCTCGGCCAGTATAGAGTTGTTGTGAATGTCGGTGAAGCGTACTTCCCCTGTTTCTTTAAAAACATATGCTTTAATAGAGTCAGTGACCAGGATATACACTGAATCATTTTCTTCAACATTGAAGTCGACGGCCGGCAGCTTATTCTCAACGGTCATCAGGCTTACAGTTCCGGGAAATTTCTCTCCGGGCACCGCGGTGACACGAATTATCCTGTCAGTTACCACCTGCAGTTTCACGAGCTGCCCGGGGTCAGTTTGTGTGTATACCACCAGGCCGTCGCCGGTAATGCCTGTATCCCTGCCTGTACAGGAGAAGAGGTAAAGGACAAGGGTTGACAGGGCAAGTATGTGCAGCAGGTTTTTCAATACGGGCTTTTTCATGATTATGAGCTTTTAAACGGGCATTATTTTTCTGATTGGCCGGTGTGTTGGATAAATATTGGAATGTGTTTGAACTTGTGAATTCAATTTTTGTTAATCAGGTAATGGTTTTAAGATAAAGGTAATTATCAAATTTATAATAAATACTATGAGTAAGCAAGGATGGGATAAAAGAAACATACCTGATCTTTCAGGCAAAGTAATAATAGTAACAGGAGGTAACAGTGGTCTGGGCTATGAATCGGCAAAGGCATTTGCTGAAAAAGGAGCAGAGGTGATCATGGCAGGCAGGTCGGCAGAGAGGGGGGAGGAAGCCAGGGCTTCGATATTAAAAGATTTTCCCGAAGCCAGGATAGATGTGATGATACTGGATATGGTTGACCTGGCTACTGTTAAGGCCTTCAGCCAGGAGTTTAAGAAGAAATATGACAGGCTTGATGTATTGATGAACAATGCCGGTATAATGACCACCCCATATTTCAGGACCAAGGATGGTTTTGAGGGGCAGATGGGGACAAACCACCTGGGGCATTTTGCATTGACAGCTCATCTTATCGACCTTTTAAAGAAGACAAAAGGCGCCAGGGTGGTGAATGTCAGCAGTAATGCCCACAAGGCCGGAAAGATGGATTTTGACAACCTCCTGTTCGAAGAAGGAAAGGGGTATTCACCCATGAAGGCATATGGACGTTCGAAACTTTCAAACCTCCTGTTCACATATGAATTGCAGAGATGGTTTGATGAGAATGGTATCGAGGCCACAGCGGTTGCTGCACACCCCGGATTTTCAGAGACCAACCTTGTACGTTACATAGATAAAAAATTGGCGTACAGGATTTTCAAGCCGTTGGTATCTCTTATGGCGCAGAGTGCTGCCATGGGAGCCCTGCCACAGATAAGGGCTGCAGTGGACCCCGATGTCATTGGAGGTGAATATTACGGTCCTTCAGGGATGGGCGAGATGAAGGGATATCCGGTCAGGGTCAGATCGAACGGCAAAACACATGACAGGGAAGATGCCCGTAAACTCTGGGAGGTGTCTGAAGAACTTACAGGAGTTAAAATTGAAGATTAACGATTTAAGGTTTAAGAACTTTTTGACCCGGCCTGACTAATATTGACAATCAATCTTCAATCATAAAGGTTGGGACGGCATCCATGTTTGCCAGTTCAGTAGTAATGAGGTAAGCCAGCCTGCATATGTCTTCAGCCTTGGCGTAATCAATTTTTTCAGGGTCGTCGCCCGGACGGTGCAGGTCATTGTGTACACCTGAAAAGAAGAAGAAGGCAGGAATACCCTTGCTCATAAAGCTCTGGTGGTCGCTGCCGCCAGGGGAGTCATCGTCATTATCAAATATCAGGGGGAAGTCGGTTACCTCATTATTCAGTACACAAATAAAATCTTCTATCTGATCAATATATTTTTTATCGCTTACTACATAGTGAGCCCTGCTTTCCATATTTTCGGGACTGCTGCGCCCTATCATATCCATATTGATGTTGAATTTGATCTGTTCGGCGGGGAACAGGTTGCTGTTCACAAAATGTCTTGAACCTATAAGTCCCATTTCTTCAGCAGTATAGGTGATGAAAATCACTGACCGTTTACAGGGGTTCATTGCCAGGGCTTCTGCTATTTCCATAACACCTGCTGAGCCGCTGGCGTTATCATCAGCCCCGTTGCATACCTGGCCGTTAACGGGTTTGACATGATCAAGGTGTGCCCCCACAACTATATATTCGTTTTTAAGAACAGGGTCGGTCCCGGGAACAATGCCTGCTACATTGCTGGCACTTACCGGTTCTTCGTTCAGTATCTCGATACTGCTAACAATGTAAGTGTTTTCAATCAAGCCGGGCCTGTAATTTTTTTCCATGGCTTCAGGCTTAAGAAGGGGGTTGTTTTTGCTCCTGCCCATCAGGGTGTTGAAAATCTCCGGCTTTGCAAGATAAACTGAAGGCATTGATCTCTGCTGCCTGTCACCTCCCCCCTGGTACACATATTTTTCTTTTGCAAATTCACTGGGAATAATACTGAAAGGCATTCCTGACGAACCGTCAATATCAACCAGGATCAGGCCTTCGGCTCCCTTACTGAACAACGGGCCAATTTTCGACTGCAGACCCCTGGGGCCGATGTATCTCTGGTGCACCTCATCCGGTAAAACAGCTTTGCCGTTCTTCACCGGTGCCCCGCTGATGACGACCATTATTTTTCCTTCCACTTCAATATCTTCAAAGTCATTCCATTTATGGTCGGGCTCTTCAATACCATAGCCTGCATAGACTATTTCAAGCTTATCATGATTGAGCTTATTGCCATAGAGTATCTTAAAGTCTTCCTTATGTTTGAGACTATTCTCTCCATCGTCATTTATTATTTTCCATTTTATCTCATCGCTGTAAGTTGTTTTGAGGAAGGGCACTCCCTGGAACCAGCTTTTGCCTCCATCTTCATTTTCAACCACCGGTTGCAGTCCGGCTGCAGCGAATTGTGTTGCCACGTACTGAGCTGCGATCTCGTATTCAGCAGATATACCAACCCTGCCGTTAAGGTAGTCTGAGGCGAGGAAGAAAATGTGGTCTCTCAGTTCAGCTTCGCTGATAGATTCAAGCGGACCAGGTGATTGTGCATTAATAAGTTGACAGAGGATAAAGAAAACTCCTGCGCTAAGCAGTGCCATTTTTTTTGTAATCATGATAAGCAGTTTTATGAAAAGGTCTATAAAGTTAATCAATAATTCCTATTTTCATTTAATTTAACCACTCCTGCCAAGAGCTCTGCATACCAGACGTTATGCCCGGGTAAAGCCACTGTTTTAGCACGTCACGGATCAGAGATCCTTGTCAGCGGAGTCAGTCTCATTGCTCTTTTGCCCAGTTATTGTTAGACAGGTCCTGTTCGTAGAAGTAGGGATTGCCAAGTTTTATTGATTTCAGCCGTGAGG
>JBNJHQ010000204.1:0-2279 GCA_051748705.1 Bacteroidota bacterium
GGACCGTAATATTCAAATTCCTCAATGCCGGTGGGCCTGGGACAGAAAGTGCATGTTTCGTGCGAGAAAGTGGCTATGCCAATCCTGAAATCTTCTTTTCCGGACTGACTGTCATTGTTGCATGAAAGAATGAAGAGAAGTGAAATTAAAACTATAATAATTTTTTGCATGGCAGGTGTTTTTCAATTTAGCGCTTAAGTTAAGAATTCAGGATCATATTTACTACCTTCGAATATTGTAAACAAAGCCTGTATAAGATGAGATCAGATGAAAACAAGAAGGATCATTCCGTTGTTAACTATATGTCAAACAATAATAAAATGATATGAACAGGTTCATGGGAATGGCAATTATATTCTTCAGTGTTTTCTCTGGAGCTTGCTATAATACAGATAATGAAAAAAATGGCGCAAATTATTCCTTTGAGAAAATGAATAGTAAGGATACTGAAATGTTTTACCTGGCACTGGGTGATTCCTATACTATCGGTGAAAGTGTTGAAGAACAACTCAGATGGCCGGTACAGCTTGTTGAAAGATTGAGGGAGGATAATGTTAATATGAATGATGCAGATATTATTGCTGAAACAGGCTGGACCACCGATGAATTATTGAGAGCTGTCGATGCAGCAGATCCTGGCAATGATTATGACCTGGTTTCCCTGCTGATAGGTGTAAATAACCAGTACAGGGGCCGTGACCTGTCCAACTTCAGGGAGGAACTTGCAGAACTCATTTATATTGCGGTACGAAGTGCTGACAGTGTAGCGGCCAGGGTTATTGTACTGTCAATACCCGACTGGGGCGTGATGCCTTTTGCTTCCGGAAGAGACAGGGGTGAAATTGCAGATGAGATAGATGCTTTTAATGATGTTGTGAGGGAAGAATGTGGCTATGCCGGTGTAAGTTTTTACGATATCACCGATGTATCAAGACAGGCGGCTTATGACACATCCCTTGTGGCCGGTGACGGTTTGCATCCTTCAGGTAAGATGTACAGCATGTGGGTTGATGTGATATATAATGATGTTTACCAGCTTCTGAAATAATTATGAGTGACCGCTTATTAGCTATCGGAGATTCACACGGATGTTATGACAGCCTGGAAACCCTTGTACATGATGTTGTAAGGGCCGGCAAGAATGATAAAATCATTTTGCTTGGTGATTATATTGACCGGGGTCCCGACAGTAAATCGGTACTGGATTTTATTATGAACCTCATGTCTGAAGGATATGATGTAGTACCCCTCAGGGGCAATCATGAAGATATGATGATAAAGGCTGCCCTGAGCCCACTTGATAATTATAACTGGATGCATAACGGGGGCTATGAGACCCTCAATAGCTTTGGAGTGACATCAGTGGAGGAGATTGACAGCAGGTACATGGAATTTGTCTCTTCGCTGCCTTTCTATCACAAGGAAGATAAATTTATTTTCGTTCACGGGGGGTTTAATGACGATATACCCGATCCTTTTGAGGATACCTACAGCATGATATGGGAAAGAAGGTACGAATACCACTCGGCTGTTTTTAAAGACAAAACCATTGTACACGGTCACAGGCCTCATGCACTGTCAGAACTCAAAAAACAATTAGAAAAATCACCTTCTGTTATTAATATTGATACCGGATGTGTTTATGGTAAAGAATATGGCCTGGGTGACCTGACCGCAATAGAGCTTCGCGGGATGAGTCTTTATTCTGTCAGCTGCTGAAAACCCAGCCCCTTATCCCCGGCTTTTAACATCCTGTCTTTTATTTTATCCAGGTCGATGAATCCGTCTATAGTGTCAAGCCATATCTTACCATTATCCTCTACAAAGCCAAACATTCCGTATCTTGTTCCCAGGATTGATTCATCAACCCTCTGCAACATCCTTACATTGTATAGAACTGAATATTCCTCAACCCTGCCTGCATCACCCCGGGAAAAAAGAATATCAACCTGTGCCCATTCCATGTCCGGGCTTACATCCATCAGAACAATATCCAGGCTTTCATCTTCCTGTCTTATTTCATTTTCTTCCAGTGCGGATTTATCGACCAGGATAATGCCCTTGCTGCATTCCGTATCAACATAGATAATACCTGCATCCGGGTCATCACCTTCATATACATTTAAAATTTTTCCTTCTAACGGACCGGAGTGCCAGGTTTTCAGATCCGGTTCTGAGGCAAACCTTTCATCTTCCCCGGCAAGTCCTCCTGCCTCTGCAGCCACCCTTTCATCTTCCCCGGCAAGTCCTCCTGCCTTTGCAGCCACCCTTTCTTCTTC
>JBNJHQ010000204.1:2379-4673 GCA_051748705.1 Bacteroidota bacterium
GGCCTTTCATCCTCTGCGGCCACCGCGGTCTGCGGGATGTTAGCTCTTTCACTGCTTATATATGAGATCTCAGAAATGCAATTGTCAGCCCATTGAGAACCCTGGTAGACATCCTTTATTTCCAGCCTGATAAAAAAACTGAACCGGGGTGTGGGATCACATGTCGGGCATAGTGCCTGAAGGTTTTCAATCTCCTTCCTGAAATCCTCAGCAAACAAGTTTTCAAGTGTATCTTTTGCCTGCATCACCTCATCCTTATCGAAAGGAGTGTTAAAAGTCTGGGCACCCATAATATCACCAAGCTCCAGGACTTCTGTTCCTGAAAGAGGCCTTAACCTGTAACGGGATGCTATTTCCGTATCATCACCCTCAAGGTAAAAGCCGGCATAGAGACTGATACTGAGGGTATGCGGACGACTGTTCATTTTGAAGAGTCTGTTCGATTTCTGATACCCGCTGTGAATGATCAGCTTTTCCGGGAAGTCCTCGCCTGCCCTGAATATAATAAATTCGCCTGTTCCCTGTCCTTCTACTCCTTCAACCCAGGCCGTTGTTGTGTCATCATCAAACAAGCTGTGTCCCCCGTATCTTCCCGGTCCCTCAAACGGATCCACCGGATCCAGCTCTGAACTCACAATGAAATGGATTAAGCTTTCATTTAGCTTTACTGCCCGGAAAAACATCTCTTCCCATTTCACATCCCCCTTCCGGACTTTATTGTAAACATAATTATAAAAAGCTGTGTTTTGAGCTGGCAGTAAGGTGTGTAACTCAATATGCTGTGCCGTCCCGGTCGTGCTATATGCATCAGACGGTAGCAAAAAATGAGGGGAAAACATAAATATAAATATAGCCGTCATCTCTTTCAAAGTCATCCTTCTAATTATTAATAGATTATTAATTGAAGCAATAAATGTAAAAAAAACCTTTCGAATAACGAATCCGGGCATTACCTTAATAAAAATTTGGAATTCTCAAATAAAAGTGTATATTATGTAGATATGTTAATATTTGTCTGGATGAATTTCCAGGACCGAAATGTGAAACTGTATTAAAGTACCTGGCAGCCGGTCGAAAACAAAATTATTTAATGAAAATTAAAATGGAGGATAAGAAAATGAGAAGAAAGATACCCGCTTTATTTAGTTTACTGCTACCATTTATAGCATTAAGCCTGTTAGTTGCTTCATGTTCGAATAGACAATCAGAGAGGGAAGCACAGAAATTACTGGAGAAACAAAAGTCTTATATTGAAAGGAGTGAAGAATTGATTGAGGAATCAGTTGATGATATACAGGCTATCAGGGACTCACTTGGAGCAGAGCAACAGGTGCTTCAGCAAAGACGGGAACAGGTTGAGGAAGATATTAAAGGCCTGGAAGAGGAACAGATTGAATATGCTGAAACTCTGAAGGAAGAAAAACAGGCAGAGCTTGCCGAACAAAAAGCAAACCTTGAGGAAAGGCTTAAGGCGATAAATGACAGTATTGAACTCGTGCAGGAGAAAAGCGGGAGCATAGAGAAAAAGCAGGACACACTGAAAATAAAAGAGCAACAGCTCTCGGAGCAAAAAGCAGAATCAAAGGGAAAACTTATTACCGGTATAGATGAAATTGATAATCGTCTTGATGAACTGGAAGAAGAACGAATGGTAAAGATGAGTGAGATTGAGCTTAATGAGCAGAAAATAAAACTTGCCGAAAAGAAAATTGAATTACTTGAGGACGAGAGAAATATTTACCTGAGAGAAAAAAATGACCTGCTCAAAAAAAACGCTGATGAAACTGAACTGGAGAAGTTTGATCTTAAAATAAGTGAAATAGATGCTTCCCTGAAGGAGGAACAGAATAAGATAAAAAGTGCGGAAAGCAATATAAACAGCCTGAAATCATGGATCAGCGACGCTGACGATCTGCAGGAGAAACTGAGGACAATGATGGACTCAGAGTATGAGAGGGATAAGACAATCGCTGAATTTACCCTTGAAGAAGTTAACAGGCTTGAAAAGGAGCGCCAGGCATTGGATGAAGAATATGAAAATCTTAATCAGCTGAAAAGTGAACTTTCAGAGAAAAAAGACGGGCTGAATAAGAGGATAGAATCACTTGAGGAAGAGACAGAACTGGTTCAAAGTAAGGAGCTGTCTGAAATACTGGCCGGCATTTCCGAGCTCGAATCCGAAGAGGCACAGCTGGCTGAAAAAGAAAAGGAAATGATAGCTGAAGGAGAAACACCCGCGGAAACGGCAGAAACTCCCGGGCCGGCAATCGCAGGCAATGTTCTTGACTCAATGG
>JBNJHQ010000205.1:0-4670 GCA_051748705.1 Bacteroidota bacterium
GACTAATATTGCTTTTTCCACCGGGCAAATGAAAGAACTGCTGATTGAAGTGTTTGACCTGGCAGGAAGGCTGGTTTGTACCCTGCTAAATGAAAAAGTACCCGAAGGAAGGCATGTGATAAAATGGGATGCAGGCAGATTCCATAATGGTGTCTATATCCTGAAAATGAGCGACGGCACACAATCTTTAAAACGGAAAATGATAAAAACCAGGTAGCATAGTTCTCATTTTCATTTTGATATTGTCCTGAAATTTCGTATTTTATAAGATATATATGTCTTTTTAAAATACAAAAGGTAATATTATTATGAAACACAGTTTAAAAAATCTATCAGGATATTCTGTTACAACACAGGATGGAACAGAAGGGAAAATAAATGATTTCCTTTTTGATGAAAAGCGCTGGGTTGTTCGCTATCTGGAAGTTGATTTCGGGAGCTTTTTCAACATGCAAAAGGTGCTTATACCAAGGTCATTTCTTGAAAACCCTGACCCGGATAATGAAAACATTAAGCTCGCGCTGAAAGGAAAAGATATTGAAACATGCCCTGATCTTGACCAGGGTATACCCGTTTCAAGGGCATACGAGACGGAACTGAATAAATACTATAATATCGATCATTACTGGATGGTTGATCCGGCCGCAGTGGAAGTCCCGGTTTTATACCCTCCAAGACCCCTTGGCATACCAGGGAAAACAGTAAGCGAAGATGATCTTGATACCAGCCTGAGAAGCTTTAAGGAGGTAGAAGGCTATCATATCCACGCACTGGACGGGAAACTGGGCCATATTGATGACATCATAACCGATGAAGACGACTGGCAAATAGTACACATCATTGCTGATACAAGCAACTGGCTGCCCTGGAGCAAAAAGGTGATTCTGCCACTGGACTTCCTTGATAAAATAAGTTATGTTAAACAGGAAGTCAGCATCAGCCTGAAAAAGGACACGATAAAAAATGCGCCTGAATATGATCCCCACCGTCCACTTGAGTTTAAAGAAGAAAAAACTGCCTATGACTTTATGTCAAGTATAATGATGGATAAATAAAGTTATTTTTTCACCAGTTCGATACGATTATTGAAGGCACGGCCCATAACCGTATTGTTATCGGCAATGGGATTTGCTTCTCCGTAGCCGTTGAAGACCATCCTCTGACCGTCTACACCCATTTTAACCAGCTCATTGTAAAGGGTTTCTGCCCTTTTTTCAGAAAGTTCAAGGTTTTCGTCCCTGCGCCCGATATTATCTGTATAGGCATCAATGCTGATTCCCATCGTTGGTACTCTCTTAAGGGCCCTGGCTATCATTTCTATTATCTCCATGCAGTCGCTTGTAAGCTCACATTCGTTCCTTTTGAAGTTAAAATACAGAACAGCCTTGCCAATATCTCTCAGGTCTTTAAGAAGTGCTTCATCATCAATCTCCGACTTTAATTCACCCCTTTCGACTATATTCATTGTATAATAAAAATCCTCCGCAAACAGGTCCACATAAGTAAGCCTGTTATGAGTGTGTATTATCATGTACAACTGATGTTTACCATCCCCATACATGTTGGCCTTCAGGCTGTCCCCTATTTCTTCAAATCTTGTAAGTATAGTTTTAGGATCAACGCTGCCATCAGTCTCATAATAGTAATAGGTTATCTGACCCTCAACAATATAATGTTCACCATTAATATCACAGAAGCTGAATGCCCCAAAATCCTGCTTCTCAAGATCAAGTAGCTTAAAGCCGGGTACCGGATCAAATAGTCGGTGATGTTCAGGCTGTTCAGATTCCTGGGCATATAGAAAGAATGCCGGCAATAACGAAAATAAAATACAGAGCAGTTTTTTCATGGCCGTGAATTTTAATATCCCCCTAAAAAGATACATAAAAAACAGCCCTGATACAAATTTTTTACCTGCTCATTACAACTGCTACTGAATTAATATGACCGCCCATCGGTGGATTCATCTTTCTGATTCTTACCGTGGCTTTTAGTACCCCGTCAAGATTTGAGTATATGGAATCCAGTATACGTTTCCCTATATGCTCCAGTAAATTTGAGTTTTTATCCATTTCCTTTTTAACCAGCCTGAAAGCAACCTGGTAATCAAGGGTGTCTTCCAGCCTGTCAGTTTCCGATGCCCTGTCCAGGTCAGCTTCAATTGTAAGATCTATCTGGAATTTATTACCTACAATCTGCTCTTCCTTGAAATGCCCGTGAAAGGCATAGAACTCCATTTTTTCTATTTCTATTATGGCCATGCTCGTCGATTTAATTTGTCAATAAGACCTTAAAAGTATTACTTGCTATGATTATTTAAAAAAAAATTACAAATTCATTCTATTTTTGTAGTCTAAAAAGCATTTTACAATGGAAGGCAAGACCAAAAGCGAGAATAGCGACAGGGGGGATATCTCCTCATCAATGAACTTCATAGAGCAGATTATCCAGGAAGATATACGTGCGGGCAAGAATGACGGCCGGGTTCATACCCGCTTCCCGCCCGAACCTAACGGATACCTGCATATAGGACATGCCAAGGCCATATGCCTCGATTTTGGCTCTGCTGAAAAATTCGGAGGTAAATGCAACCTGAGATTTGACGATACCAATCCACTGAAAGAGGAAACAGAATATGTCGATTCAATAAAGGAAGATATACGCTGGCTCGGGTTTGACTGGGAAGACAGGGAATTTTAT
Source organism: Bacteroidota bacterium (assembly GCA_051748705.1). Lineage (GTDB taxonomy): Bacteria > Bacteroidota > Bacteroidia > Bacteroidales > VadinHA17 > UBA9300. Next base: position 2,701 of record JBNJHQ010000205.1, read on the forward strand.
GCCTCCGATTATTTTGATAAGCTCTATGATTTTGCCATCGACCTGATTAAAAGAGGGCTTGCCTATGTTGAAGACCAGAGCTCAGAGGAGATAGCAGCACAAAAAGGTACTCCCACCCGTCCCGGCCAGGAAAGTCCGTTCAGGAACCGCCCACCTGAAGAAAGTCTCGATCTCTTCAAAAGAATGAATGATGGAGAATTCAAGGAAGGATCACATGTTTTGAGGGCAAAAATCGATATGGCCTCTCCCAATATGCATATGCGCGATCCTGTTATTTACCGTATCATTAAACGATCACATCACCGTACCGGCAATAAATGGCATGTTTATCCCATGTACGATTTCGCTCATGGACAGTGCGACTATTTTGAAGGCATAACCCATTCCCTCTGCACCCTTGAGTTTGAGGTTCACAGACCACTGTATGACTGGCTGGTCGACAGGCTAAGGACCGGAGATTACAGGCCCAGGCAGATTGAATTCAACAGGCTCAACCTGACCTATACGGTTATGAGCAAGAGGAAACTGCAGGAACTGGTGGTCGAAAAACTGGTGAAAGGATGGGATGATCCCAGGATGCCAACCCTGTCTGGTCTGAGAAGACGGGGATATACACCCGGGTCAATCCGCAATTTCATAAAAAGTATAGGCTATACGAAATTTGAAGCAATAAATGATTTTGCCCTGCTTGAACATGCAGTGCGTGATGATCTTAACGTGAGCGCTCCCAGGGTGTTTGCAGTGCTCGATCCAGTAAGGCTGGTCATTACAAATTACCCTGAAGACCGTGTCGAGGAAATGGACATTATTAATAACCCGGAGGATGAAGCCATGGGAAGCCGCAGGGTGCCCTTCAGCAGGGAATTATTTATTGAAAGGGACGACTTTATGGAAGATCCACCCGGTAAATTCTTCAGGCTGGCACCGGGACGGGAGGTTCGGCTTAAAGGAGCCTATATAATTAAATGCACTGATTTCATCAAGGATGAATCGACCGGGGAGATAAAAGAAATTATTTGCACCTATGACCCCGATACAAGGAGCGGGGGACCGGCAACCGACAGGAAAGTGAAAGGCACCCTGCACTGGGTATCCGCTGCTCATGCCATAGATGCTGAAGTAAGGCTATACGACAGGCTCTTTAACCATGAAGATCCGGCAGGACAAAAAAATCATGATTTCAAGGATTTTCTTAATCCCGGTTCATTGAAGATACTGATGGGATGCAAGGCAGAACCTTCACTGGCCACAGCTCAGCCCCTCGACAGATTCCAGTTCCAGCGTACAGGCTATTTCTGCGTCGATAAAGACTCGCAGCCCGGGAACATAATCTTTAACCGTACAGTGCCACTGAGAGACACCTGGGGGAAAATGTCAAAAAAATAATATCGACACCTGCTATTGAGCAATAAGTGTTTTAATGTTTTAAATTTGCATTCCTGATTTTGTTTCGTGGTGTAACCGGCAACACGTCTCACCAGGGATATCATGAAACAGCTTATAAGAAAAGCTAAAACTCCGAACTTATGAAAAAGACATGCCTTCTCTTTATCCTGGCTGCATTGCTTTCTCTTAACCTGCAGGCCCAGAAAAAAACCCTTACGATAGATGACTACAAGCTCTTTAAATCTGTCAGCCATGCCACGATCTCCGACAGGGGTGGCTGGGCAGGTTTTACCCTGGAAACACCCCGGGGTGATGATACGCTTGTAATAAAAAAACTCGGTTCAGAACGCACCGACAGTATTCCGCTGGGGAGCAGGGTGCAGTTTTCTGATGATGACAAATGGGCGGCCTGGATGCTATCCCTGCCCTTCAAAAAACAGGAAAGCCTTAAAAAAGATAAAAAACCCGTAACAATGGCCGCTGAACTGATGAACCTCGAGACAGGTGAAAAGGAGAGGTTTGAAGGAGTGTCATCTGTGGAGTTTACAAAGGGATCAGCAATGCTGCTTATCAATCTCAACAAA
>JBNJHQ010000206.1:0-4625 GCA_051748705.1 Bacteroidota bacterium
CGTAATGACAATTGTTACTGTTATAACTAATAGGATTACCTTTTTCATATTGCATTTTGATTTAATACTGCAAGTAAGTTATTTTTTTTAAATAATCATAGAAATCTAATACTTTTATAGCGCTTGGAGCTCCTCCCCATGCTTAAGTCAAAGCAATAATTAATCATAAATTCATGACTGCCTGAAGTGCTTTTTCTGATGTCGTTCATCGGAAAATCATATGAGTAACCAATACGTATTCCATTATACAGTTCAATACCTATCAATCCGGTCAGGGCGTCCCCTGCTCTATAGGAAACGCCACCCCAGACTTTTTTATTGTATCTTACTGTTGTATTAATGCTGAGCTGCAGCAATCTGCCATCGGTCCAGAGGAAAGCAGAGGGCAGTAATTCGAAGTTTGGGTTGGGCAATCTGACTGTGTATCCGGCAGTTGCGTAATATTGACGGGCTATGTAGGGAGTGGCGGTGGTATATTTTATTTTCGGTTCATTAAGGTGGGTGACCGACAGCCCGGCATAGTAATTTACTGTGTTATAGAACAGTCCAAAGCTCATATCGTATGCCAGGTGGCTTTCCTTGCCGTCGGGTATGAGGGGGTCGCCCGAGGGTTGCACGAAGATGTCGCCGGTGGGTATGTTCCAGCTTGGATCTATTGACTTGTTAAGGATGCCAGCGTTTATTCCTATACCGAGATTACCGTTACCCAGTGGTGTGATATATGAATAAGTGAGCAGCAGGCTGTTATCACTGTCAAAGCCTGTCTGGTCGCTTATTATGGTGAGTCCCACTCCCGAACTGATATTAAAGGGCTTAACCCTTGCATTTACGTGGAAGACCGTTGATGAGGGTGCTCCTTCGAAGCCCACCCATTGCTGCCTGTTCATTGCTGTGGCGCATATATTTCCTGTACTTCCTGCCGAGCCCGGGTTATAGAGCAAATGGTTGAACATAAACTGGCTGCTCACAGGATCGCTCTGTGCAGAAATACCTGTTAGCAGGATAGTCGACAGTACTATGGTCAGCAGCTCTTTCTTCATAAAGATCAGTTTCTTCCCCTCAGTGAGTCAGAATAAGTTTACAAAGACTAAAGTAAGTGAAAAAAACACATTGTTATATAATAATCTCAAAAATTAAGCCAATCCTTAATTCCCGTCAAGGGATTAAGTAAACGAATTAAAAATCGGAATGTTGCAATAAATTCATTTTTTTTAAGGCTTTATTCAGTTTATCCGTTCAAGGGCTTTCATGTACCTGCGGGGTATCTCATTCTCCCCGGCCAGCAGGTAATCGTTATATGAACAGGCTATGAAATGCTTTGTTCCCTTCTTGCTCGTGTATTCGATCCACCAGCGGTTGGTGATATTGCTTTTAATAAATACCAGGTCTTCGTTACTGTCTTCGATGCTTACATGGTAATTGACAAAGCGCCCTGATTTTTCTTTTTCCAGCACCGATGATTCATTTTGTTTCTGTGCGAAGCCTTCGAGGAAAAACCATATCATCTGTGCTGCCATTGAGCTTGTCAGCCTGCGGCTGTCGAGCAGGGGGTTAACTTCAAAGAGTCCGGCAGCCTGGAGGGAGTCGGACAGTCCCGCATACCTTGCAAGGAGGCATATCTCCTCACCGTAGAAACCATTTGGTGAGGGTGCAAAGGTACCGGGTGCATCGGCCTGCCGTACGGCTGATATATCAAAGGTAATAAGTGACGAGTCGCGGAACGATGGTTCTATCTCGTGGATATCATCCCTCACTTCGCCCATTCTTACCAGGTCATGGTTCAGCTTCCTGAAACGGTTGAGCACCTGGGGGTCGTTCAGGTATGACTGGTAGCCCACCAGCATGAAGTTTTCCAGGTCAGGATTCACATTGATAATTTCGGACAGGTAGTTGAATGAGTCTTTTTCTTTACGTTCGTTCACCCAGTCGATACGCGAGTCAACGGCGGTATAGTTGAAACTGCCCTTTATTTTCTTTGCCATGGCAGGTATGAGTGTGCTGCTTCCGCCGAGCACCAGCGGGAAGGTATTGGCTGCGAGAAGGTGTTCGACAACATCGCCCAGTGCCACGAGGGTATCATCAAAGCTGACTCCTTTTTTCAGGTTGCCCAGGTCGGCCATTTTTATTTTTCCCGGCAGGCGTGCCAGCTGGTACAGGTCGGCCCTGATCTCATCGGGAGCCGAAGCGCTGCCTTTATTGGGTGAGCGCCTGTCGTCGGGCACCCCTATGATGGCCAGCCGGTAATCTTCCGCTGTGCCTATCCTCCTGCTCTCAGTGTTGATGTCAAGGTTATGCGAGAAACGGGAAGGTTCAGCCAGGTGAGCCCACAGTGGCTTATCTATGCTCACGGGATCAAAATAGTCGTTCAGGTCAAGCATGGTATTGAATTTATTTCTTTTTCCCCCGGCCTTCATTCTTTTCGATGATCTTCAGGCAATCATCTTCAGTAAGCGACTCAGGCTCGGTGCCTCTCGGTATCTTGTAATTTTTTTTCCGGTATGAAATATAGGGTCCATAGCGGCCATTGAGTATAAGGATATCACCATAGCGACTGATCTCCTTCTTTTTGTCGGCTTCTCTTTTCTCCTTTATCAGTTCAATGGCACGCTCAGCCGTGATATCGTATGGGTCGTCCGTTCCCTTTTTAAGTGAGTAGAATTTATCCTTATGTTTAACATAGGGTCCGTAGCGTCCTGTTCCCACCTGCATCTCTTCACCTTCGAATTCGCCCAGGCTGCGGGGCAGCTTAAACAGCTCGAGGGCTTCATCGAGACCAATTGTTTCGATCAGCTGTCCTTTGCGCAGGCTGGCAAAGCGTGGTTTTTTATCATCGGAGGCTTCACCCATCTGCACCACCGGGCCGAAGCGTCCCATTTTGACATATACCGGCTCGCCTGTCACCGGGTCGGTCCCCAGTTCCCTGACCCCTGTTTTACGGTCGGCATCCTTCAGTGTGGAGCTCACCCGGCTGTGAAAGGGTCCGTAAAATTCGGCAAGCACCTGGTCCCACTCTTTCTGGCCCTCGGCTATCTTATCAAACTGCACTTCAATATTGGCGGTGAAGTTATAGTCGAAGATATTGCTGAAATGTTCAACGAGGAAGTCATTGACAATGATACCTATATCCCTGGGGAACATTTTTGATTTTTCGGATCCGGCCATTTCGGTTTTATCGCTTTTCCTAAGCTTTCCTTCCTTAAGGATGAGTATATTTATTTTCCTCTGTTCACCCGGCCTGTCTTCACGTGCCACATAACCCCTGTTCTGTATGGTTGATATTACGGGTGCATATGTTGAGGGACGGCCTATGCCGAGCTCTTCCATCTTTTTCACCAGGCTGGCCTCGGTATAGCGGGGGGGCGGCGATGTATATTTCTCCTGGGCTGTGATGCTGTCATATTCAAGGGGCATACCTTTCTTCACGGGCGGTATTATTGTATCCGATCCGTTCTGGCCGTTATCATCACTTGATTCCCTGTACACTTTCAGGAAGCCGTCGAACTTGATCACTTCAGCCTGGGCAACGAAGGGAATATCAGAGTTGGACATTCCTATGTTTATGCTTGTCTTTTCCACCCGTGCATTACTCATCTGGGAGGCAACGGTTCTTTTCCATATCAGTTCATAGAGCTTTTTTTCCCGCTGGTTGCCGCTAATGTCCCTTTTATCCATATAGGTGGGGCGGATGGCCTCGTGTGCTTCCTGGGCCGACCTGGATTTTGTTTTATACTGCCTGGGCCTTGAATAGTCATCGCCGTATTCCTGGCTGATAAGCCTGGAGGCGGTATTGATGGCCAGCTGGGACAGGTTTGTTGAATCGGTTCGCATGTATGTTATCTTCCCGCTTTCATACAGACGCTGGGCAACCGACATTGTGAGGGCAACAGAAAATCCCAGTTTCCTGTATGCTTCCTGCTGCAGTGTTGATGTGGTGAAAGGGGGTGCCGGGGAGCGTGTGCCGGGCCTTACATTTATATCTGCTATATCGAAGGAAGCGGAGGCACATTCTTCGAGAAAGGCCTTTGCGTCTTTCTCCAGGCGGAATTTTTTTGATGCCTCGGCTTTAATCACTGCCTCTTCACCGGTGCCTTTGTTAATAATGAATTCACCGATTACCCTGAATGACGATTCGGACCTGAAGGATATTATCTCCCTTTCCCTTTCGACGATGAGCCTGAGGGCGACCGACTGCACCCTTCCGGCCGACAGGGCGGGCTGCACTTTTTTCCACAGTATGGGTGATATCTCATAGCCCACCAGCCTGTCGAGCACACGGCGGGCCTGCTGTGCATTGACCAGGGATAGATCAATGCCGCGGGGTGAACTGATGGCCTTATCTATGGCTTCCTTTGTGATCTCATGGAATACTATCCTCTTTGTTTTTTCAGGAGGCAGGTCAAGAACCCGGGCAAGGTGCCATGCAATAGCCTCTCCTTCACGGTCTTCATCGGAAGCAAGCCAGACCAGGGAGGCATCTTTTGCCAGCTTGCGCAGCTCGCTGACGACCTTCTTCTTGTCTTCGGGTATAATATATTCAGGTTTGAAACCGTTCTCAATATCGACACCAAGGTTATTTTTTTTTGAGAGATCGCGTATATGACCAAAACTGGATACTACCTTAAAAT
>JBNJHQ010000207.1:0-4614 GCA_051748705.1 Bacteroidota bacterium
AGGCTTTCAACCGACATCTACAGGCCGAAAACAGATGAGCCTGTACCTGTTATTTTTGTCAGAACACCTTATAATTTTAATGCTTACAGGAACGGTGAACCAAATACAAGGTCATATGCGAGTGCCTATGCAGCTGTTTCCAGGGGCTATGCCTATGTTATTCAAAATGAGAGGGGAAGGTATTACTCCGAAGGCAATTGGGATATACTTGGCGTGCCGCTGACTGACGGCTATGATGCTTTCAGCTGGTTGTCGGACCAGGAATGGTGCAACGGCAAGATAGGTACACAGGGATGTTCATCCACGGCAGAGTGGCAGATGGCGGTGGCAGCGCTTGACCATCCCTCTCATGCAGCCATGGTACCAATGGGCTTCGGTGCCGGTGTGGGGAGGATAGGCGAATACTACGAACAGGGAAACTGGTACAGGGGAGGAGCTCTGCAACTGTTGTTTTCAAACTGGCTGTATGGGACCCAGCATGATATTTACAGACCAAGGCCACCGGCGGGAATGAAGCAGGAAGATCTTTTGAGAATACAGCGGTTTTATGATCTGGATCCTGAGATGCCGGAGGTAGACTGGTGGAGAGCATTCTGGCACCTACCACTAATTGATCTTTTCAATTACCTTGGCGCATCAGAGAATATATGGAAAGAAATGATGACAAGAAAACCGGATGATGATATATGGTATGAAGGGGGACTATATCATGACGATATGCCTTTTGGTGTTCCGGGATTCTGGTTCATCTCATGGTATGACATTGCCACGAGCCCGAATATTGCTATGGTAAATCATATACGCGATAATATTGAAGACAGGGAAGTGGCAGATAACCAGTTTATGGTAATATCACCTTCACCCCACTGTGGCTTCTGGCGCGATTCTGAAAATATGGTAATAGGCGAAAGATACATAGGTGATGCCAGGATGAACTATGACAGCCTTATTTACGGATGGTTCGATTACTGGCTTAAAGGACTGGATAATGAATTTACTGAAGACCTTCCCTATGTACAATATTATACTATGGGACTTAATAAGTGGCAGACGGCGGATAACTGGCCACCTGACAATGCAGAAATGGTCAATTACTATCTGAATAGTGATGGAAGTGCCAACAGCCTGAATGGTGACGGAACCTTAAGAACAGAAGCTCCGGGTAAAACCGATCATCCTGATACCTATGTGTATGATCCTTTTAATCCCGTTACCTCGTACGGTGGGAATTTTTGTTGTTACGGTAATGCTATTGAAGTTGGATCTTTTGATCAGAGAGCAATGGAAATGAGGAATGATATCCTGGTATATACCTCTGATGTTCTGGATGAGGGAGTGGAGGTAAGCGGCTTTATTGAAACGGTACTCTATGTATCTTCTGACGCAAAGGATACGGATTTCACCATTAAACTAATTGATGTATACCCCGACGGAAGAGCCTTTAACCTGGACGAGACAATTCAAAGAGCAAGATACAGGGAAGGTTATGACAGGGAAGTTTTTATGGAACCGGGAAATGTATATAGATTAGAACTTACACCTATGTGTACCAGTAATTATTTTGAGAAAGGGCACAGGATACGTATTGAAGTGGCGAGCAGTAATTTCCCGCGATTTGACAGGAACCTGAATACAGGGGGTAATAATTATGATGAATCAGAGGGAGTGGTAGCCACAAACTCAATACATCATTCAAATGAATATCCTTCATCTATCAGACTTCCCGTGGTAAAAGAGCACCAGTAAAAGTCTTTAATCATTGAAAATAACTTACTCTTTTTAAGTTAAAAAATAATTGAGAATATAATAACTATGTTAATTGACCTGAGAAGCGACACTGTAACACGTCCGGGAAAAGAAATGCTTGAATTTATGATGAAAGCACCCGTGGGAGATATGGTCCTTGGAGATGATCCTATGGTGAATGAGTTGGAGACTAAGGTATCCGATATGTTTGGTATGGAAGCAGCTCTTTTCTGTCCATCAGGGACAATGACAAACCAGATAGCAATTAAAATCCATACAGAGCCGGGAGATGATGTAATATGCAGTAAATTATCCCATATTTATCAGAATGAAGGCGGTGGTATAGCATTTCATTCAGCTGCATCAGTGACATTGATTGAATCAGAAAATGGGATATTCACAGGTGAAGATGTGCTCAACGCTATTCAGCCTGATGACCCTCATAAGCCCAGAACCAGTCTTGTGTCAGCTGAAAATAGTGTAAATATGGGGGGCGGTGCAGTCTGGGATATTGAAGAACTGAAAAACATTGCAACAATATGCAGGGAAAAGAAGCTTGCCTTTCATCTTGATGGAGCAAGGTTGTTTAATGCTATTGTAAGAAATCATGATAACATCTATGATTATGGAGAAATATTCGATACCATTTCTATATGTTTATCAAAAGGCCTCGGAGCCCCTGTAGGTTCAGTTTTGCTGGGCAATAGAAATTCTATTGCAAGGGGAGTAAGACTCAGGAAACTGATGGGCGGTGGTATGAGGCAGGCCGGATTTATGGCAGCAGCCGGATTGTATGCTCTTGAAAATAATATTGAAAGGCTGGAAAAGGATCATGAAAATGCAGTAAGAATAGCTGATGCTTTACACGATTGCAAATGGATTGAGAAGATTAAACAGGTGCAAACTAACATAATAATTTTAAAAGTAATACCATCCATTAATGCTGGAAATGTTGTCAGCATCCTTAAAGACAATAATATCCTGGTGCTGGATATTGGTAATAATTACATAAGAATGGTTACCCATCTTGATATAAGCCCGGATATGGTTGATAAAGTGATTTCGACTTTGGTAGATATAACAAACGAGAAAACTTTAATTGACATACCTTAATCTGCTTCTGGTCCGGACATGGTTTATGTCATTGGATTATCTAATCGCTTTATTGTATGCATCAGTACCCCCCACCACCGGCAGTGTAAGGCTGGTCCCGCCGAGGTCGATTGTCAGTTCAGTCCCCGGCTCGGGCCAAAGCGTGAAATCGCGGTCGCTTGAAAAGATCATTAATCCTATCTGCTGACCTGCCGGAATCACCTGGTCATCAGGCTGGAGGTCAAAGGTCATTTCATAGAACCTTCCAGGTATCAGGGCTTCGCTTTCCCATTCCGATTTGTAATTCTGAAGATCGGCCCAGCCACGGGTAATCAGGTTATCGGTAATTTTTGTATTTCTTCCTTCTGTCCATGGCAGGGAAACAAGCCATACAGAAAGGTTTACTGCCGGTTTGGAGCTTGCAGCTTTTATAGTTATTGAGGGCATACCGGATATATGTATATCCTTTTTTAATTCGGGTGTGAGGTAAATAAGCCTGTGTTCTGTCCACTCAGCCCTGGCCAGAGCCTCCCCGCTGAATGATACATTGTCTACAAGGGTTTCTCTTCCTGCACTTTCAATTCTGTCAAGCTCCAGTGTGCCCCTTTCAGGCGCTCCCGGGGAAAGGTAAAAAACAATATTTTCAGCCTCCGGGTTCGGATAATCAGCATAGGGAGTCGGGTTTTCCCGCTCATCATTTTCCCTGACTATCCATGCCTTTGGCCCGTCATGTATATTATTCTCCACACCAAAGAGGTAATGGGTGAACCATTTATTCATCATCTCGAAAGGTGGTTGTCCGCCATGCCCACCCTGGTGATAATACATCTGAACGGGAATGCCTTTTTCCTTCAGGGCTTTTGATATTCTCCAGCTGTGAATGGGCACAACATTCCAGTCATTAAAAGCATGGGCCATTAATACTGCGCATTTAAGCGGCTCCAGGTCGTTTAAATAATCCCTGCCAGCCCAGAAATCATTGTAATCCCCGTTGACCCTGTCGAAATTGCCATACATTTCTCCATCCCTGACAGTCTCGTTACACCATTCCCACCTGTCAGTGCTGCCGGTGTGAATAAAATCATAGAGGTAGTCAATATCCTCTCCAAGCCAGCCCCCGGGATGGCGTACCAGGCCATATGACCTGTAATAATGATAATAAGAGGTATTTGGTGCTATGGGAATAATGACCTCGAGCCCGTCCACACCTGTTGTGGCGGCAGCAAGTGGGAGGGTGCCGTTATACGATGTGCCTGTCATTCCCACCTTCCCCGTTGTCCAGTAAGCTCTTACCTCTTCATCACTATCAGGGGCGGTATATCCCTTAGCCCTGCCGTTAAGCCAGTCTATAACAGCCTTGGGTGCCAGGGATTCATTATCTCCTCCCACGGTGGGACATCCTTCAGAGAGTCCTGTCCCGGGTGATGATGAGTGCACCACGATAAAGCCGCGGGGCACCCAGGCGTTAAGCTCTGAATTTGATATTGCCGGCCGGTTCACCCTGGGTTCGGGTCTGGGTGCGTGAATACGCCCGGGTGCTTCGGTATTCAGTTCCTGCCTTACATCCCAGAGCCATTTCCTGCCACTGGCAGTACCGGCATAATAAGGACTGCTGGCATAGATTACCGGAAGCTTCAATCCTTCACTGTCTGTTTGCTGAGGCCTTGTTACACCAACATGTACCCTGTCGAGCTTCCCATCACCGTCAGAGTCAAATATCGTTTCAACCCACAGGTCATGCCTGATCCATGTGTCAGGATCAGAAAATTCAGGTAT
>JBNJHQ010000208.1:0-4590 GCA_051748705.1 Bacteroidota bacterium
TATTTATATTCATTTATGACCCGGGTGTGGAGCATATAAGTGCATAAAATACAATTAATCAATTAAAATCCTAAGCCATTAACGACTTTTAATCGCACTCTTTACCCTGTTTGCAGCTTTCTTTTCTAAACATTCTTTCCATTAGATTGTTAGTAAAATAAAAACTAGTTACTATGGAAAGAAGAAAATTTTTAAGCACAGTTGGACTGGGAGCCGTAGCAATGGCCATACCGGCAGACCTGCTGGCTAACAGTGTATTCGATTTTTCAATAGATGAAAATGGCAATTTTAAGGGTCATGATTTCCCTGAACTGCCCTATGCATATGATGCCCTCGAACCCCATATTGACAAAATGACCATGGAGATCCATTATGACAGGCATCACAGGGGGTACTATAACAAGTACCTTGCTGCAATAGAAGGCGGCGACCATGAATCAACGCCCCTGTCACAGGTATTCTCAAAGGTATCAAAGCTTTCAACGGCAATAAGGAATAATGGTGGTGGCTATTATAACCATACACTGTTCTGGAATAATATGAGTCCCGACAAAACTGAGCCATCATCCGGGCTGAAGAAAGCCATTGATGAGAATTTCGGTTCATGGGAAAAATTCCGCGAGGAGTTTGATAAGGCTGCCGCAACACAATTTGGCAGCGGATGGGCATGGCTTGTTATGGACGCCAAAAAGAAACTTTTTGCAGGCAGTACACCAAACCAGGACAACCCGCTTATGGATGTTGCCGAACTGAGGGGTACACCCTTGCTGGCCCTCGATGTATGGGAACATGCTTACTATCTCAAATACCAGAATAAAAGGCCTGATTATATATCGGCATTCTGGAATGTAATTAACTGGGACGAGGTAAATAAAAGGTTTGAAAAAGCACTGAGCCTGTAGACCAGGGTCAAAAAAACTATCAAATTAAAAGGGCTGTCTCAAAACCAGGGATGGCCTTTTCTCTTTTCAGCCTGAAAGAGAGCCACATCCGGTTATAATAAAATTACTCCTTCCATGCATCATCATATTAATTTCAGAGTCTTTATCACAAACAAGTCAAACAAAAAAGTATTTAAAATGAAAAACCTGAAATTATTAATGATTGCCACTCTCGCCATGGTGACAATATCCTGCGCCGATGCCCAGTGGAGAAACAGGGTTACCGGTGATGGTAATGTACAGAAGGAAGAGAGAAAAGCAGGCGAATTCAGGGGTGTCTCTACCAGTTCGTCCGTTGATGTGTACCTGAGCCAGGGAAAGGATCACCGTATCGTAGCCGAAGCCGATGAAAACCTGCTTGAATATATTGTGACGGAGGTAAAAAATGGTATCCTTCGCATATATGTTGACGATGTAAGCATACGGAGGGCTGAAAGGTTAAGGGTGTATGTAACGATGAAGGAAGTGGATTACATCTCCGCCTCGAGTGCAGGTGATGTGATCGGCGAAACTCCCATAAGGGGTGATGATATAAAAATATCTGCCAGCAGTTCAGGAGATGTTAAAATTGAGGTTTATGCCAATTCCTTATCCCTCAAAACGAGCAGTGCAGGAGATATTATTCTGAAGGGGAAGGCTGATTTTGTTGAAGCCTCAACAAGCAGTGCCGGTGATGTCAAGGCATATGATCTTGAAGTACGGGAGGCTGAACTGTCTTCATCAAGCGCAGGCGATATAAGGTTAACCGTTACAGAGCGTCTGAAAGCAAGGGCCAGCAGTGCAGGTGATATTTATTATTACGGGAACCCGGAATTTGTTGACGCACGCTCATCAAGCGCTGGCAGCGTGGTAAAAAAATAAGCTGCAAATAGTCCAGGCAAGCTTCAATCTATATATATTAGTACAATTAGTTATTCAGGCAGGGGCACAAAAATTTGTGCCCCTGTTATTTGTTTTTATATGCAATGATTACCTTTATGCAAATTATTATCTATGGGGAAAACACAGGCGGAAGTAGCGGTACTGGGCTCCGGCAGCTGGGCCACGGCACTGGTGAAATTATTAAGCCCGAATGCTGAAAAGATAGCCTGGTATATACGTGAAAAGGCAATAATCGATCATATTGCCACCTATAACCATAACCCAAAATACCTCAGCACGGTGGAACTCGACAACAGTAAACTGCTGATGACCACCGACATCAATAAGGCAGCAGGGATGGCTGACATTCTGATCTTCGTCATACCTTCTGCTTACCTGAAAAAAAGCCTTGCCGGGCTGCTTACTGATATATCGGGGAAAATGGTTTGTTCGGCTATCAAAGGTATTGTGCCCGAAGATAATTATGTCGTAGGCGACTACTTTCATAAGAAACTGGATGTACCTTTAAAAAACATGGTAATACTGGCCGGCCCCACCCATTCGGAAGAGATAGCCATGGAAAAATTAACCTACCTTACCATTGCTTCTCCTGACCGGTCAGCAGCGGAAAAAATATCGGGGCTCCTGAAAAACCATTATCTTAAGACAATAATCTCAGATGATATTACCGGCACCGAGTATGCCGCCGTGATTAAAAATATTTATGCTATTGCTGCAGGGATGGCAGACGGACTGGGTTACGGGGATAATTTTCTTGCCGTACTGCTGTCAAACTCGGCAAATGAAATGAAGAGGTTCATCAAAGCTATCTACATGAACGACCGCGATTTCAACAGCTCGCCTTACCTGGGCGACCTGCTGGTAACTGCATATTCTAAATTCAGCCGTAACCGGATGTTCGGTAATATGATCGGGAGAGGCTATTCAGTAAAATATACAATGATGGAGATGGAGATGGTTGCTGAAGGATATTACTCCTCAGATTGTATAAATGCAATAAACCAAAAATTAAAAGTGGACCTGCCCATAGCCGATACAGTTCACAGGATCTTATATCAAAAAGCCGATCCCGTGCCTGAATTCCGGAAACTGACAGAAATATTAAAATAAAAATCATGAATGTTAGCATTGATTACTCAAACTGCCTGAGCTTCTTAACACCCAGGGACATAAGTAAAAAAGCTGAAGCCTCGAACATACATTTTGAGGCTCTTTTAAGCAGGAGCGGTGAAGGAAACAACTTCACGGGATGGCTCGATCTTCCTGAAAAAGCACTCGACCATGTGGAACAATTAAACAAAACAGCCCGGGAATTGAGAGCCATGGCAGATATTACCGTGGTGGCAGGCATAGGGGGTTCATACCTGGGATCAAAAGCAATAATTGAAGCACTTAATGCCTGTCTGCACAATAATAAAGAAGCCCGGGATCATAAGGTGCTTTTTGCAGGCCATAATTTAAGTGAGGCTTATCACTCCAGGCTACTGGACTATCTTGCCGGGAAGGTCTTTAATATTGTTGTAATCTCCAAATCAGGTACCACTACTGAACCTGCCATTGCTTTCCGCTTACTGAGGAAGCAGCTCGAAGAAAATATGAGAGGTGAGAAGATAAACAAGCATATTGTTGCCATTACCGACTCCGACAGTGGAGCCCTCCGTGAGATGGCCGACAGGGAAGGTTATGCATCTTTCACCATTCCCGATGATGTGGGAGGCAGGTATTCAGTGCTTACACCTGCAGGCCTCTTACCCATAGCCGTAGCCGGCTATGATATAAGGGATTTCATCAAAGGCTTTTCAGAGATGGCAGCGGAAACAAGGGATAACAGCAATACCTCAACAAACCCTGCCATTATTTATGCTTCAATACGAAACCTTCTTTACGAAAAGGGGAAATCAATTGAACTGCTGGTAAATTACGAACCCGGACTGCATTACGTTGCTGAATGGTGGAAACAACTTTTCGGTGAAAGTGAGGGTAAGGACGGGAAAGGAATTTTCCCTGCCTCAGCAGACCTGACAACCGACCTTCACTCACTGGGGCAGTATATACAGGATGGCAGCAGGATACTCTTTGAAACCGTCCTTTCTGTTGCATCGACAAATTCTGAAGTGCTCATACCTGCTGATAAAGATAACCTGGATAATTTCAACTACCTGGCCGGGAAGAGACTGTCGGAGGTTAATGCCAGTGCAGAGGAAGGCACCATAATGGCCCATGTTTTCGGAGGTGTTCCGGTAATAATAATTACCCTGCCTTCAATTAATGAACGGTACCTGGGACAGCTCATGTATTTCTTTGAGATAAGCTGTGCTCTCAGCGGATATATACTGGGTGTAAACCCCTTTGACCAGCCAGGGGTGGAGGCATATAAGAGCAATATGTTCAGGCTCCTGGGGAAAGCGCAGGACCAGGGATAAAAACGGGAAAAAGGTTTTCTTTCCCCTGTAAATTATTATGGGGCTGTCCCTCACTTCCCGGACAGCCCCATTATTATCAAGCAGCCACATGCCGGCCGCAAAAAAAGTAAAGCCTGCTAAAGATTATGCTTCTTTACAAAATCATCAATAACTTCAGTAAGGTTTGGATGGCCTATCTCCTGGAGGTCATAATAAACCCTTGTGTTGGGTTTTTTGATGTTAATGATCCTGTTAAGGTCGATGGGTGTTCCAATAACCACTGAATCACATTCGGTGTTATTGATAGTCGTTTCCAGGTCTTTGAGCTGCTGCTCACCATAACCCATGGCAGGAAGAAGGGTCCC
>JBNJHQ010000209.1:0-4589 GCA_051748705.1 Bacteroidota bacterium
GCAGTTCCTTCAGCTGCGGTCCGGCATCCATACCGCAGGCATGCCTGAAAACAGTTTCGGCAAATAAGGGATGTATATTTTCCAGTACAGGTATTTTATCCCTTATCGCCTGCTGGCTAATTCCCAGGTATTCGTCTGACGGTCGCTCCTTCTGCTGGAGGGCGGCTATGCAGACAGACAGGACAAGTCTCATTTTAGACATGGTAAAGATCACCTTTATCTCACTCTCTGTAAGCGCAAATGATTTTTTGTATGCACTTAAAAATGTGGCTGCATCACGCAGGGGCTCGTCTTTTCTCAGGATGATATATGCAATGGCAACGGCCGCATTTGCCACCGTATAACTGTAAACCATATCGCCAAAATCAATAAGTCCCGCTATCCCTGCTTCCTTTCCTTCTTTACCCTTAGCAGGGCTAACAATAATATTATAATCATTGGCATCGTTATGGATAACACTCCGGCGCAAGCCGGCTGTTTCAGGTTTGACAACTTCAAGGTATTCCTGCATCGTTTTATCAATGAAACTCTCCGCCAGGCTGTCACTTATAAGGCTGCGGTATTTGGTAACATTCTTTTCAAAAGCTGAAAGGTCCCATATAAATTCACGGGTGAATCCCGGATGTTCATATCCTGCCAGGGCATTGTCAATGCTCCCGAGTTCTTTCCCCATGTCGCCCAGCAACTCAGGCGGGTAGTGCTCTATCGAGCCAATGGGTTTACCATTAAACCAGGTCAGCATTCTTGCACGGTAGTCAGGACCCTTTTCAGTTCTGAGATGGGAAATATGGTGCCCATGCCTGTCCGGAACAATTTGCGGGCACACTGACACCCTGTCTGAAAGATAGGCCAGCACGTGATTCTGTGCTTCCACAAATATATTCTCCTCGGCCGGATTAATAAGCTTTAGAACATATTTTTGTTGATCGCCTGTTTCAACAAGGAAGTTCTGATCCCTCTCACCATCCAGCTCAGTACATTTTACCTTCATGTCATATTGCTCGCTGACGAATCTTCTTATTTCTCCGGCACTCACCCCGGGTTTACTATTAATCATAATGCTTTCGATAATCTTATTTAAATAATCTATTCCACTTTCCAGCTACCTTCCGGATTTTTCCAGCAGTCCCTGCCTGGACGATCAATCCCGCTGCGGTCAGGCTACTTTTTCCTTCTTACTTTTTCCTTTTCACTTTTTCCTTTGTATTTTTATATTTCATCAAAACCTTAAAGTTATATGAAATTTGCAATAATATTAGCAGGCTGCGGTGTCTTTGACGGTTCAGAAATCCATGAGGCTACCATGACCATGCTGGCCATAGCACAAAACGGGGGCAGCTATGAGCTGTTTGCCCCTGATGTCAAGCAGCATCATGTCATGAACCATCTTAAAGGTGAAGAGATGGAAGAGCAGCGGAATGTCCTGGTTGAATCAGCACGCATAGCCAGGGGCAAGATAAAAGCCCTGAAGGAATATAAGCCCGGAGATTATGATGCACTGATCATCCCGGGTGGATTCGGGGTAGCAAAAAACCTTTGCACCTATGCTGTTGACGGTACTGATTTTTCTGTTGACAGGGTTGTGGAAGAAGCATTACGGAGCACACATGCAGCGGGCAAACCCATAGGTGCCCTGTGCATCTCACCGGTCCTGCTGGCCGGGATATTTGATGGCATTGATGTTACAATAGGTAAGGATGAAAGTACTGCTGCCGATATTGAAAAACTTGGAGCCATACACATTGAGGCAGGTCCCGGCGAGGTGGTCACGGATAATGCCAACAAAATAGTCAGTACCCCGGCGTACATGCTTGATTCAGGTATTGCTGACATATATGATGGTGCCAGTAACCTGGTGAAGACAATTATTGAACTGGCAGAAGAGAAATAAGCACTGCTTTACAGGCGCCCCTGCTCTATTTCGTAAATCACTTTTTCAATAAGGTAGTCTTCCCCGTAGGGTTCATATTCTGATTTGAGGTTAGAGCCGAAGATACGTGCTATACCCTGCCAGAAAAAGGCTGATATGGAACCCCGGTAATCGCGTATAAGCTGGTATGAGGTATTCTGTGTTTCCCTGTCTATTAACTTGATCAGTATCCTGCCCTGTGTTATTGTCATGTGCTTGATGTCTTCTTCATACTGCCCGAAAAGGTTTGTTTCATAATCCTTCAGGAACTGTTTACGCGCCTTTTCTCCCTCTATATTCTGAAGAGTGTCATTTATCTCGCTGAATTTTTCCCTTACGATGAGGGCATAGGGATACACTTTTTTTACATTATTTATAAGTCTCCTGTATTTCCACCACTGGAAACGCGCCCTGATACCTACTTTTTTTGTTACGGTTATTTCTTCGAGTTCCACCTCGGGCATAGTCTCCCCGTCGCGTGTAACATTATTAAGAATATGGACACCTCTCTCCAGGGAATCGATCCTGTGCATCACAGTATCCTGCCCGTAAAGGGGCACACTGAGCATAACAAAGGCGGCAATATTCAGTATCCATTTTAACATAACCTTACAAAATTAATTAATATTAGCTATATCTTGTTATTGATAACCAGTATAAATACATTTGTTCCATCATGAGAAACAGGGTTGAAAATATTATCAAGAGTGATAGTTTCAAACATTTATTCACTCTTTCCTATGATGATATCATCCCCTTTGTATTTCAATACATCAAAAAGCATACCTTTCCGCTCGTGCTGGCCTGGTCACTTTTACTGGCTCTTATTATCTGGATGATCGATTTCCGCCTGGCCATGGCGGGTAATTTCAGGTTCACCAGTATTTTCATACACAGCCTGGTTGGTTTCATAGTTTTACCTGTGATCCTGGTTATTCCCCATGAATTTCTGCATATCATCCCCTATTTTCTCGGCGGTGCAAGGAACATACGTATTGGTGCCAACTGGAGCCAGTACTATTTTTACGTAACATCACATCTTCAACCGGTAGGGTCATTCATTTTTATTACCGTTGCACTCACACCTTTCCTGCTGATCAGTGCCTTGCTCATATACCTGGTTTTCATTATTCATTCTCCCCTATGGAGCTGGAGCATTATGTGCACACTTTTCATGCACACGACAATGTGTGCGGGTGATTTTGCCCTTATCAATTTCTACTGGATCAACCGTGATAAAAAAATTATCACCTGGGATGACGCCGACAGGAAAGAGTCATATTTCTACGAGGAACTTAAAGAGGAGCAGTGAATTACAGGCACCTGCCCCTGTCCCTGTCCCTGCAGCTGCACCTGCCCCGCGACAGGCGGCAGAAGGAGAATTCAGATTTATCAACTTTATCAACTTTCCATTATATTTACTGCTTCTTTGAATAATTGACTCTATCGAAGAAAGCTGAGAGGAACTTTCAGCCCGGCGAAGCCAACCGAGCCTGCGAGCCCGGCGAAGCCAACCGAGCCTGCGAGCCCGGCACAGCAAATACCCTTACCTAATTCAAAATATTATGAGTAAGCTGACAGAAGTATTGAAAAAATTTCCCCGTGTATTCTGGGTCTCCAATATCATGGAACTTTTCGAAAGATGGGCATGGTATGGATTCTATAATGCCTTTGCTCTTTACCTGACCCTTTCGAGGGACACCGGGGCACTGGGTTTTACGCAGGTACAAAAAGGGGCCATTATCGGAACAGGTTCAATGCTCCTCTACTTCCTCCCGATAATAACCGGGGCCATAGCCGACAGGCTGGGTTATAAGAAAATGCTATTTCTGTCATACACGACATATGTGGCAGGTTTCTTCATGGTGGGAACTTTCCAGTCCTACGGGCTTGTCTTTGCAGCCTATATTTTCCTGGCCATAGCCGGGGCTTTGTTTAAACCGATAATATCAGGCATGATAGCCAAAACAACAACCAGCGAGACAGCTTCGGTGGGCTTCGGAATATTTTATATCATGGTAAATATCGGCGGGTTTATTGGTCCTTTCATTGCCGGTTTTCTTTATAAAATTGACTGGAACCTGGTTTTCCTGATGTCTATTATTACCATAGCCATTAATTATATCTTCGTATTTTTCTTCTTTAAGGAACCTTACAGGGAGGCATCTGATGTAAAATTCCTTAAGAATATAGGCATTGCCTTTCAAAATATCTGGATAACTCTTAAAAACTGGAAATACGTCCTCTTCCTGGTCATTATGGGCCTGTTCTGGACAGCTTTCAACCAGCTGTATTATTCCTTCCCCGTCTTCCTTGAACACTGGGTTGACATGGACAGGATAAGTGCCTTCCTGGGGATGGCCCCCGGTACCATCACGGCCCCCACAATCACCAGTATGAATGCCTTCTTCATTATAGTACTGCAAATGTGGGTTTCTTCGATAAGCATGCGCTACAGGCCCCTGCATTCAATGATGACCGGCATCATGATCCTGGGTGGCGGATTATTACTCATGTTCCTTACACAGAACCCATGGGTCATGCTGGTGGGTGTTCTTATTTTTGCAATCGGGGAGATGGCTTCATCACCCAAATTCAATGAATACGTTGGACGCATTGCTCCTCCTGACAAGAAAGCCCTTTATATGGGCACTGTCTTCCTGGCAATAGCCATTGGCCA
>JBNJHQ010000210.1:0-4563 GCA_051748705.1 Bacteroidota bacterium
TTTCCCTTTTTCATGGGTTATTTTACAGGGATATATATCCTCTCACTTAATATTATCCCCTCACTGCTCATTGGTATTTTACTGGCTTCCAACACACTTATAGCCTATCCTTCGGCAAACAAACTTGGCATTACCAAGTCGTCTGCAGTAGTTACGGCAGTGAGCGGGACAGTCATTGCTGACACGCTGGTGCTGATTCTTCTTGCATTTGTTACGGCAATGCTCAGGGAAGGTGATAAGAACAATTTCCTGGTAACTTTCTTTATTTCTTTTGGCCTCTTCACTGCCGTAATGTTCATACTTCTACCCAAGTTGAGCCAGTGGTTTTTTAAGTACATGTCCTTTGACGGTCAGCTCCAGTATATATATATGCTGTGCATCCTCTTTGCCTCGGCATACCTTGCCGAACTTGCAGGTGCCGAACCTATTATCGGGGCTTTCTTTGCCGGCCTGGCCATTAACAGGTTAATACCTGCATCATCCACCCTGATGAACAGGATCGATTTTGTCGGCAATGCACTTTTCATACCCTTCTTTCTTATCAGTGTAGGC
Source organism: Bacteroidota bacterium (assembly GCA_051748705.1). Classification (GTDB taxonomy): domain Bacteria; phylum Bacteroidota; class Bacteroidia; order Bacteroidales; family VadinHA17; genus UBA9300. The sequence goes on from JBNJHQ010000210.1 coordinate 553, forward strand.
ATGCTGGTTGACCTGCAAATCCTCTTTTCCGGTTTCCTCCCGATTATTTATGCCCTTTTACTGACAGCACTTGCCCTGGGTGGTAAATGGCTGGCTGCCTGGTTAACAAAAGTTTTCTTCAGGCAGACGAAGGCGGAGATGAACACTGTCTTCGGACTTACCGCAGCACGTACAGCAGCAACACTTGCCGTTGTAATGGTGGGATATGAATATGGTGTGCTTGACAGGGATATTTTCAATGCAGTCATACTGCTGATACTTGTCACTTCCCTGATCAGTTCATATATCACGGAAAAAAGCGGCAAGCAACTTGCCCTGGAGGAAAGCAGGAAGATATCAGAGGAAGAGACATCTAAACCCAGGCGTATACTTGTACCCATAGCCAATCCTAAAAATATTGAGAAGCTTATTGACCTTGCAATATTGCTTTCACACCAGAAAAGGCAGGAGCCTGTATTCCCCCTTGCAATTGTAAGAGATGATGATAATGCCCGCAGACGCATTGAATACAATAAGCCCGTGCTGGAAAAACTCCAGGAATATGCTTCTGCCGCAGGGGTCACATTACAGAGCATAACCCGTGTGGATATAAATATACCGCTGGCAATAGCAAGGGTATCAAAAGAATTGAATATTTCAGAAATAATAATAGGCTGGAGCGGAAGAACGAATGAGATAAGCAGGATATTCGGAAATATGCTGGAAGCCGTGCTCAGGGGAACAAGCAACACGCTTATCGTTTCACATATGCCCCATCCCCTAAATTTAACAGACCGCATGCTTGTATACATCCCCCTTAATGCAGAGAACGAGCCGGGGTTCAATAACTGGATTCTACTTCTGGAGCATTTATGTAAACAACTAAACAGTTCCGTTACTTTTCATATTTTAGAAGATTCCAGCCCTGTACTGGTGAATCAGCTTAATAAATATTTTAAAAAGCATTCGATAAAGATAAGGAAAGCAGACAACTGGTCAGGTATGTGGACGCTTTCGTCACCCTCTGAAGAATCAATGTATGTAATAATCAATGCCCGTACAGGCACCCTGTCCTATACACAAAAATTTTATAACCTGACCTACAATATGCCGGAAGAGATAAATGACCATAATGTGTTGAATATTTACCCCGGTCTGGGCATGTGATCATTCCATCATTATTTACCCTGGTTGTGAGCATGTAGTTCATTACGTCCCAGGAACGAAATTCTATTTCTTCAATAGCCGCTGGATATTATAAAGCTTGTTGAGTGCCTCTACAGGGGTAAGATTATTTACATCGAGGTCGATCAGTTCATCCCTGATCTGTTTGAGCACGGGATCATCGAGCTGGTAGAAGCTGAGTTGCAAGCCTTCACGTTTTGAGGCAAGATCTCCAACAGGCTTGGCTATGTCGCTCTCCCTGCTGCCCTCCTCCATCTGCTTCAGCACCGATTCAGCCCTCCTGACAACGCTCAGGGGCATGCCGGCCATGCGTGCCACATGGATGCCGAAACTGTGCTCACTGCCTCCCCTTTTCAGTTTCCTGAGGAAAATAACCTTATCATCAAGTTCTTTTATTGAGACATTATAATTCTTCACCCGGCTGAATGAATTTTCCATCTCATTGAGCTCATGGTAATGGGTGGCAAACAGTGTTTTCGCCCTGCCACGCTGCTCGTGTAAATATTCAACCATTGCCCAGGCAATGGATATACCGTCATAGGTGGATGTGCCCCTGCCTATTTCGTCGAGCAATATGAGGCTGCGGTCTGATATGTTATTGAGTATGCTTGCTGCTTCATTCATCTCAACCATGAAAGTTGATTCGCCAAGGCTGATATTATCGGATGCCCCCACCCTGGTGAAGATCTTATCCACCATACCTATGGCTGCCGATGAAGCAGGGACGAAACAACCAGCCTGTGCCAGAAGCACGATCAATGCCGTTTGTCTCAGCAAGGCAGATTTTCCTGACATATTGGGCCCCGTAAGTATTATGATCTGTTGCTCTTCATTGTCAAGGTAAACATCATTTGGTATGTATGCTTCATCAAGAGGTAACTGCTGTTCAATAACGGGGTGACGCCCGTCTTTAATATCAATAACATATGAATCATTAATATCAGGTCTTACGTATTCATTCTCTGCCGATACAAGAGCGAAAGAAAGCAGGCAGTCGAGCCGTGCTATCAAAGAAGCATTTTTCTGAATAGTGTTAATATATGATGCCAGGAAGTTTATTATTTCATCAAACAATGCCTGTTCCAGTTCAAGTATCTTCTCTTCTGCTCCCAATATTTTGCTTTCATACTGCTTCAGTTCTTCCGTAATATAGCGTTCGGCGCTTACCAGGGTCTGCTTCCTGATCCACCCGTCAGGAACTTTCGCTTTATGTGTATTTCTGACTTCAATATAATACCCGAATACATTATTAAATGCAACCTTGAGGCTGGGTATTCCTGTGTTTTTACTTTCACGTGCCTGCAGTTCAACCAGGTAATCCTTACCTGAGTTCAGTATATTCCTCAGCTCATCCAGCTCTTCAGATACCCCCTGGGCAATCACCTTACCCCTGTTTACCATCACCGGGGGATCATCATTTATTCCCTCTTCAATCTTTCTGACAGCGTCAGGGCAGGGGTCCATTCCCGTTGATAATTCCACCAGGGGCTCACAGCCGGTATTTCCACAGAGTTCTTTCAGGGGTATGACAGCCTGCAGTGCCCTTTTAAGCTGCACTGCTTCACGGGGGTTTATCCTTCCTGTGGCAATTTTTGACACCAGTCGTTCGAGATCGCCAACAAGTGATATCTGTTCCTGTATATTTTCCCTGAAGTCAGGATTATCCACAATATATTCAACCGCCTCATGCCTTTCAATAACTGCCCGGCTATCCTTCAGGGGCAGTGATATCCATTTTTTCAGCAGTCTTCCTCCCATAGGGCTTATTGTCCGGTCGATTATACCTATCAGTGTTCTGGCTCCCTCGTAGGGAGAAAAAAAGAGTTCCAGGTTACGTATTGTAAAGCGGTCGAGCCACACATATTTATCTTCTTCTATCCTTGATATTCCGCTTATATGGGCAGTCTTTTCGTGCCGGGTTATATCAAGGTAATGAAGTATTGCCCCTGCTGCTATTATTGCATGATCAAGGCCATGTATCCCAAAACCCTTCAGTGAGCTGGTTCCGAAATGTTTCAGCAGCCTGTCACTGGCAGCATCGATCCTGAATATCCAGTCGTCGAGCTTATAATTATAAAAACGTGAGCCAAAATGTTCGCGGTATTCACCGGTCTTTCCTTTCTCAAAAAGGACTTCTTTCGGGGCAAAATTGCTGAGCAGCTGATCAACATAAGTATGGGATCCTTCTGCAACGAGGAATTCACCCGTGGAAATATCAAGGAAGGCAACACCACTGATTGATTTATGAATATGGACAGCAGCCAGGAAATTATTTTCCTTATGTTCCAGCACATTATCGTTCAATGATACCCCGGGGGTCACCATCTCGGTAATCCCTCTTTTAACGATCTTCTTTGCCATTTTGGGATCTTCCAGCTGCTCACATATGGCAACCCTCTGCCCTGCCCTCACAAGTTTTGGAAGGTAAGTGTCGAGAGCATGGTAAGGGAAACCTGCCAGTTCAACCCATGAGGCCGCCCCGTTAGCCCTTCGTGTAAGCGTTATGCCAAGGATCTCGGACGAACGTATGGCATCCTCCCCGAATGTCTCGTAGAAGTCGCCTACCCTGAACAGCAATATGGCATCCGGATGCTTTTCCTTGATGCTGTAATACTGCTTCATCAGGGGGGTTTCTACATATTGTTTGGATCCCTTCATAATATTATTATACAGCCTCTTAACAAGATAACCACCTCCTGTGGTAAATACAAATATACGACGATGAGCGCTGAGAAGAAAGGGCTCTTCATTTATTGTTGAGAAAAAAATTAAATCAAAGGGAAAGGGGCTCATAAGCTTACCTATTATTCAGTGGAGCAGCATCCGCTTAATACAATAAAAAACTGC
>JBNJHQ010000211.1:0-4536 GCA_051748705.1 Bacteroidota bacterium
GGGAGCAGGATACAGCCAGGCTGAACCAGGTTTTATACAATGGAAAGATATGGCTTGGCATGTATTTCAATGTTTATGGAACAGAGTTCCTTATAGAGGATAAATGGTATAAGGCAGATTTGACAGTCAATGGTATACACTTTGAAGATGTGGAAGTAAAATACGACATATACAATGACGATCTGCTTGCCAATTATTACAGTAAACGCATCATAATACTAAATAAGGAGAATATTGAAAGTTTTACCCTCTATGCAGGCGACGAAGGACTATTATTCAGAAATATAAAAGGCCGTTACGGGCTTGAGGGGTATCACCAGGTGATCTATGAGGGCAAAACCAGGCTCTTGAAAAAATGGAAGAAGAAGAGGGCACAGTTCGTGATTGAAGCCAGGTATGATGAATTCCAGCCTGACGATGTATTGATACTTGTTAAAGATGAGGTAGCATACCAGGTTAAAAACAGGAGAAAACTCCTTAAAGTCATGGATGAAAATAAACGCGAAATAAGAAGTTTCATGAGACAGGAAAACATTCATCCTGATTTCAACAAGCCTGAGAGCATCGTCCCTGTGCTGGAATATTATGATTCACTACAACAGGCCCGTTGATATGAAGAAATGGATAATATTAGCCCTTGCATTTGCATTATTGAGTGTAAAAACATTTCCCCAGGCGGGTGAAATTACGATTACGGGTGATTTTAAAGGGATGTCATTCGACCGCTTTGCCGAAGTCATAAGTGAGAAACATGATATTAGGTTTTTCTATAAGCCCTCCTGGGCGGAAGGAATAACAATAAGAAAGGATTACCGGGACGAAGCCCTGGAATCTGTCCTCAGGGAGACCTTTGCAGGATCGGGACTTCATTTCGTCATCGACGGAGGATATGTAATAATTTCGAAAGATTATGCTATTAAGAGCCGTCTGCACACTGAAACAGGCGATACCAATTATATCGAGCCAACTGATTATTCTGTCTATTTTGACGACGATGAATCAGACGAGTACCAGGTTATAAGGATAGGCAGCCCGTCAGGCGATAAGAGTGGGAATGTTACCGTATCGGGCTATGTCAGGAACAGGAATACTGGCGAGCCTGTGATTGGTGCCGTATTCAATGTTGAAGAACTTCAGAGGGGCTCCATGACAAATGAGTATGGATATTATTCAATGACCCTTCCCAAAGGAGATTACAATGTGCATTTCAGTTGCCTCGGCATGAAAAGCCTCGACAGGCAGCTGAGCATATATGAAAATGGCAGTATGGATATAGAAATGAGGGAGAACCTGATACCACTTGGAAGCATAACTGTCACAGCCGAAAGGGATGCTAAACTTTCGCGCATGGAGGTAGGCCTGGAAAAACTTAATATTAAAGAGGTAAAGCTCCTCCCTACAAATATGGGTGTGCCTGATATTATAAAAACCGCGCTCCTGTTGCCCGGTATACAAACTGTTGGGGAGGGCTCCCAGGGATTTAATGTAAGAGGAGGATCAGCTGACCAAAACCTTATACTGCTTTATGATGTTCCCGTTTTCAACACCTCGCACTTCCTTGGCTTCTTCTCTTCGGTTAATGCTGATGTGATAAATGATATCTCCCTGTACAAGGGCGGAATACCGGCCAGGTACGGTGGACGTATATCATCGGTCCTGCACATCATCCCAAAAGACGGCAATAAGAAAGAAATTAGCGGTAGCGGCGGAATAAGTCCAGTTACCTCCAACCTCATGATTGAGGGACCCATTATAAAGGACAAAACATCTTTCATTGTTGCCGGACGAACTACATATTCAAACTGGCTGCTTAAGCTGATGGAGGACACAAGTCTGAAAAACAGCAGCGTATCCTTTTACGATGCAAACATTCGCCTTGTGCATGAGCTGAATGATAAAAACAATATTGAATTCTCCTCTTATTTAAGTCACGATGACTTTAAGTTCAACAATGACACACTTTACTCCTACGATAATTCCCTGATGTCCCTGAAATGGAGGCATATATTCAACAATAAGCTGTTCGCGGTATTTTCAGCTAACAACAGCAGGTACAATTATAATATCTCCAGCCGTAATGATATTTATAATTCGTTTGAATTATTTCATGACATTGATTATTCGGAATTAAATTCCCACCTGACATGGTATCCCTCCTACAGTCACCAGGTGGATATGGGACTTGACATAGGGTTGTACGGTATAGTACCGGGGCGCCTGGAACCCGTGGGTGATTCCTCGGTGGTCATGCAAACCATAGTGGAAAAACAGAGGGCCTTACTGCCTGCACTGTTTATAAATGACAGGATAAAAATTACAGACAGGCTGACTGTCAATCTCGGGCTCAGAATATCCTCATTCCTTGCCTTCGGCCCTGCAAGAGTTTATGATTATCACCCTGGTTTCCCCAGGACGGAAGATAACATAAGCGACACCACGCTCTTCGGCAATAATGAATTGATAAAGAAATACTTTAACCCGGAGCTGAGGCTTTCAGCCAACTACCGCATTGGAGCTGCCAGCTCGGTTAAGATAAATTACAACTCTACTTCCCAGTATATACATCAACTTTCGAATACGGCAACTGTCTCACCAACAGACATATGGATCCTCAGCAATGCACATATTAAACCACAGAGGGGCAGGCAGGCAGCACTTGGCCTCTATACCAATCTGTTCAATAATAATATAGGTATCTCACTCGAAGGATATTATAAAAAGATTGACAATATGATTGATTTCAAAGGGGGGGCAAGTCTGCTTATGAATGAAAATATTGAAACAGACATAATAAACACTATAGGAAGAGCTTATGGAGTGGAGCTGATGGTAAAGAAAGAAATGGGACGCCTCAATGGCTGGGTGGCTTACACCTATGCCAGGACAGAGATTCAGAGCAAGACCGAGTTCACTGAAGAACAAATAAACAAAGGTGAGTGGTTCCCTGCCAATTATGATAAGCCCCACGATCTGTCAGTGATATTGAACTATATCTTCTCAAGAAGGTTCTCTTTCTCCTGCACATATGTTTACAGTACGGGAAGACCCATCACCTATCCCATTGCCAGCTTCACCTACGGGGGTGCAGATATCCTTCATTATTCCGACAGGAATAAATACAGGATACCTGACTATTCAAGGCTGGATGCTTCAATAACCATCAACGGGAGTCTTAAATCCAAAAAGCTTGCTCACAGCACACTCACTTTCTCCGTTTATAACCTGCTGGGGAGGGACAATGTTTACTCAATTTATTTCAGGGCGAAGGATGAGCTTGTCCAGGGATACAAGTTATCTGTTTTCGCGCGCCCCATACCATCGATTACCTACAACTTTAAATTTTAAAATCAATAATGAAATTCCGAAATCTGATATTCATATTTTTCTCCCTGCTCCTGCTTAATAACTGCACGACTAAATTCATTCCTGAAATAGATGAATATGACGAATTGCTTGTTGTCGAGGGTCTGCTTACAAATGAGGACGCCGGTAATTATGTGAGCTTATCCAAAACAATACCTATCGGCATTACAGGTATCTCATCACCCGTGGCTAATGCCCATGTATATGTGAAGGATGATCTTGACCGGATTGGCGTTTTTTACCAGGAGAGCCCGGGACGTTATCGTACGGACCCACAATTTTTCCTTGGTGAAGAAGACAGGACATATACCCTGCATATCAGCATCGAAGGAAAAGAATATGTATCAGATCCAATGTTAATGAGGGAAGTCCAGCCTATAGATTCACTTTATGCAGATTTTGAATACCGTGAAGACGGCATCTATCCTCCCCTCTACCAGTATACAATATACTTTGACTCCTATGACCCCTCCAACGATAACAAATTTTTCAGATGGACATATGAAGAAGTATGGGAATACCACCTGCCCTGGCACTACCCTCCTGATTATAAAAGGATTTGCTGGCTGACTGAGAATTCTTCCGATATCATCATTAAGAACAACTCAACACTCGAATACTCAATAATAGATAAATTTCCCCTACAGCAGGTGGATAACAGGTCGTCTACCAAACTCTTCCAGGAGTACAGCGTATTGCTCAGGCAATACTCAATAAGTGAGGAGGAATATATTTTCTGGGAAAGCATGCGCAAGATGACGGAAGAACAGGGTGGGTTATATGATCCTGTGCCCCAGCCGCTAACCGGGAATATCCGGTGTCTCGATGATCCTGCAGAGCCTGTACTTGGTTTTTTCAGCGTTTCTGCCGTGTCAAAGAAAAGGCTTTTCATACGCAACGATACGCTTAAGTATATGCCGGGTGGCCAGTACTGCGTAACTGATACCGCCTACAGCATTGACGAAATTTCAGGACTGGATAAGCACGTTTTCATACTTGATTTTATAGACGAAGGTGCCTATTATCTCCTTAGCAGGTTTGAGCAGTGCGCCGACTGCCGCCTTTTTGGCACAAATGTGCGACCTGATTTCTGGGATGATGAATAAAAGTCGCGAAAATATGAAGATCAATATAAAAATACTTATCCTCCTGCCTGCCTTGATTTTATCATCA
>JBNJHQ010000212.1:0-4519 GCA_051748705.1 Bacteroidota bacterium
AACTGCCTTTACCCGCAGGAGCAATTACCGGGGCATATCATCAGTCTGCTGGAAGATATAGCAGGATTATCGGGTGACGATATCGAGGCAGCAGAATACGCTGAAGAATTGATAATGCTGGCTGAAGATCCTGTCAGGATTAATTCAGCCGGCGATAACGAGATGAAAAGGCTCTTCTTCCTGACAGGCTTCCAGCTGCGGAGCATCATCGATTACAGGAACAAACACGGAAGCATATTATCAGCCATGGAACTGAGCTACCTGCCGGGCTTCGACACTGAACTGGCTTCGCTGGTAGGTGCCTTTGCAGTTTTTGATCCCCCCCGGGGGGAGAAGATCAGCAGCAGTGCTCGACATATGCGCTTTATGCTAAATTATATTCAGCAGGATGACAAAAACGAGACGAAATATATTGGCAGTCCCGCCAAAATACTTTCCAAAGCCCGTTATTCTTCAGGACCCCTGACAGCATATCTCACAATGGATAAGGACAGGGGGGAACCTCTCTTACTGCCGGGCAGGACACCCGATTTTGTCTCGGCCAGCCTGGCTTACAGGACAGGTACCGTGATTGACAAGATCATTGTGGGCGATTTTAAGGTTAGGTTCGGACAGGGACTGACTGCCTGTAATGGTTTTTCACGCCCGCCGGTGCCAACAGAGGCAAGGCTGATGAAAGGAAGCAGTGACATAATCCCCTACTCATCCAGCGCTGAGAGTGATTTTTTCAGGGGTGCAGCCCTGTCGGTCAGCACATCCGGGTTAAATATCAATGCTTTTGCCTCACTTAATATGATAGATGCCACCACGGCCAGGGATGAAAACACCGGGGCAAAATATGTTAGTTCATTTTACTCTTCCGGCCTGCACAATACCACCAATACATTGATGAAAAGGAAGCAGGTGAGCGAGAAAGGTGCCGGGATCAATATCAACGGGATGTATAAGAATCTTTACTGCGGCTTAAGCCTTGTGCACTCAGCCTTTTCTCTTCCAGTCGGGCCACCGGAACACCCCAGGGATATATACGATTTCAGTGGGAAAAAGAATACGACCCTTTCCCTTGATTATGCATACCTGTTAAAGGATTCCTACCTCTTCGGGGAATTTGCCCTGCATAATGCATATAAAACAGCTTTTATCCAGGGCATATCACTTAACCCTGAAGGCAGGGTGAGGTTCAACCTCCTGTACTCAAGGGTTAACAGGGGCTTTAATGCCTTTCACGGGAAAGCAGCAGGGATGAGCACCTTTAACAGGCCGGGAAGAAATATAATTTCCAATATCTCCTGCGAATTAAGCCAGGTTTTAAGCATGTTCGCCGGTATAATGGACAGGAAGGAGCTATGGTATAATAATATCTCCGGCGGCTTTCCACGATCAATGCTTTACATGGTGAGCCTGAGCTTCAGTCCTGACGAATCCATTTCCCTCACGGCAGATATCAAACACCGTAGCAGTGACAGGTGGGTCAATCCCCTTCAGGGTGTAAAAACCCGCATGCCCATGGAAAAGACCGACCTGAGGCTGACGGCAGAAATACTGGTCACGGAAGGTTTTAAACTGCGTACACGCCTTGAGCAATCAATCATTGCAGGAAGCCACGATAGGGGTTTCATGTGCTACCAGTCGGCCTCCTATTCAGCCCGGAGGCTTCCACTGGAGATAAGGGCCAGGCTGGCTGTCTTTCAGACGGGCTCGTACGACAGCAGGCTTTTTGCCTGGGAGGATGACCTCCTGTATAACCCGGTGGTCAAAGCGCTATACGGCGAAGGCAGCAGGTCATACATAGTGATATCATACAAACTGCAGGGAAGGGTGGAAATAAGGTTTAAATATGCTGTTTCACGGCTGGAGGCCGCATATGATGGATATGATATTTATGATGAGTACAAATTCCAGCTTTATTTCAGCTTTTAGCAGCAGAAAAGGTTGGATATTATACATTCGAGGAGTACAAATTCCGGCTCTATTTCAGCTTTTAGCAGCCGAAGGCCGTATATCACGTATATTAAGCTGCAGATTCCTTAAACCCTTGAATTCATTCATCTCGACGCTGTAGCAGACATCGATAGGGTGGCCCTCCTTTATCACCGGCAGCATGTTACCCTGCCCGAAGGCAATGGCCGGTATGCTGGAGGTGCCTGTTGATTCACTGCAGAGATCCAGCTTAAGGTGTTCGGCACTCTGCCCCACCACGCGGCCCATACCTGTATCATATACGTTTCTTGTCATAAAGATGGGTGCCAGGTTATCGGGTCCGAAGGGTTGGAACTGCTCAAGGATACGGTGAAATTTTTCATTGATATCACTGAAGCTAAGCTCCATATCAATGACAATCTGTGGCACCATCTGCTCCTCCGATATGGTTTTTGAAACCACTTCCTCGAACCTTTCTGCAAAAAGGGCAACATTTTCCTTTTTCATGGTAAGCCCTGCTGCATACATATGACCTCCAAAGGTTTCCAGCAGGTCACCGCAGGCCTCAATTGCCTTGTAGAGGTCATAACCCGTCACCGAGCGTGCAGAGCCTGTGGCAAAGCCATTCGATTCAGTCAGGATAACAGTTGGCCTGTAATGTGTTTCTATGAGCCTGGAAGCCACTATGCCAATCACACCCTTATGCCATCCCGGGTTATACAGAACAGTGGTAAGTGCATTCAGGTGCCTTGGATCAGACGATATCATCCTGAGGGCTTCGGTGGTAATATTTCGGTCAACTGAGCGCCTGTCCCTGTTGCAATCACCTATCTCCCTGCTCATCTCCTCGGCAAGAAGACCATCCTCGGAAATCATCAGTTCAACAGCCTTATTGCCTGACTCCATACGACCTGCAGCATTTATCCTGGGTCCTATCTTAAAAATGATGTCCTCAATAGATATCCTCTTTCTTATCTCCGAATCCTTTATGATCTTGCCTATCCCCATCCTGGGATTCTCATTAAGCTGCAAAAGTCCGAAATGAGCCATTATCCTGTTCTCCCCGGTGAGAGGAACAATATCCGAGGCTATGCTTATTGCGACCAGGTCGAGGTACTGCACCAGCTCTTCAAAGGCGATGCCATTGACCCTGGAATATGCCTGTATAAGTTTGAAGCCGACACCGCAACCTGAAAGGTCCTTGTAGGGGTAATTGCATCCGGGCTGCTTGGGATCGAGCACTGCTGTTGCATCGGGAACGGTATCGCCGGGGAAATGATGATCGCAGATGATAACATCAAGGCCAAGTGAACTGGCATATTTGATCTTTTCGACAGCCTTTATGCCACAGTCGATGGTTATCATCAGCTTGCAATTGTTTGCATGGGCATAGTCAATACCCTTTGATGAGATCCCGTAACCCTCTTTATACCTGTCGGGTATATAAAAATCAATATTGGGGTAAATATTCCTCAGGAAAGAATAGAGAAGGGCAACCGAGGTGGTGCCGTCCACATCATAATCACCGTAGATAAGTATTTTTTCATTCTTATATATGGCCGATGAGATCCGGTCAACAGCAATATTCATATCTTTCATCAGGAAGGGATCATGCAGGTTGTCCAGGCTGGGCCTGAAAAAGCTACGGGCCTCTTCAAAACTGGTAATGCCCCTCTGCACCATAAGGGTAGCAAGTGCATGTGGTACATCAAGACTGTTCATCAGTTGCTTTACCACAACATTATCGCCCGCTTCCTTTATGACCCAGTTTCTTTCCATAATCAGCTTTTCCAGTTTATCCCGAATACTTTCCCGAAATTATTCCTTACTATTTGTTTGGCTTTTATAAAATCCTGTTCCTCTCCCAGTTCTTTCGCCAGCGAGGTAACGCCCTTATCAGTGTAACCGCATGGATTGATATGCTTGAAATAGTCAAGGTCAGTATTGATATTAAAGGCAAAACCATGCATGGTAATAAACCTGCTGGCCCTCACCCCTATTGCACATATCTTCCTTGCCTGTCCCCCCGAACCTTCCTTCCCGTCAATCCACACCCCCGTAGCTGCTTCCATATGACCGGCCTCAATACCATACTCCCCAAGAGTAAGTATTATCACTTCCTCTATCCTGTGGATATACTCTTTGAGTGTCAGCCCGAATTCCTCAAGATCAAGCAAAGGGTAACCTACTATCTGTCCCGGTCCGTGATAGGTAATATCTCCTCCCCTGTTTATCCTGTAGAATGATGCCTCTTTGGCCTGCAGCTGGATATGGTTCACCAGGAGATTATTCTCGGATCCGCTCCTTCCCAGTGTATATACATGCGGGTGCTCAACGAAAAGCAGCCTGTTCACCTGCTCCATCCTTTCACCAGGACCCAGCGTGCGATTCTTCATTTTGATATCCAGCATCCCGCTGAACAGCTGCTCCTGGTAATCCCAGGTATCCTTGTAATCTCTTAAACCCAGATCTTCAAAAATCACTTCCCTTTCCACAGGTCTGCATTGTTTTTAATTTCTCTTAACATGTTTTTCTGCATGATATGACGAACGCACCAAAGGGCTGCTTTCAACGAAGAGGAAACCTTTTTCCATGCCTG
>JBNJHQ010000213.1:0-4504 GCA_051748705.1 Bacteroidota bacterium
ATAAATTAACATTTTGTTTTTATTATGGATTTTTTTGTAACTTGGCACGCTAATAATTATTCAGATAACCCTGAATTGCTTAATTGTTGGAGAGGTGGCCGAGTGGTCGAAGGCGCACGCCTGGAAAGTGTGTATACCTCAAAAGGGTATCGCGGGTTCGAATCCCGCCTTCTCCGCATAAAAAAAAAATATTGTATTTTAAAAAGTTATAATTAAATTTGAACCACTTTAATAATTAAATTTTAGACTAACCATGAAAAATTTATTTGCGTTTTTAGCAGTATTGGGAATGCTTTCATTTGGAGCATCAACAATTGCAATTGCCCAGGAAGATGTTGTTGAAGAAACGACGGAACAAGCCCAACCAGAAGCTCCCGCAGCAGTTGATGTGGAAGCAGATGAAGAAGGTCAGCCCCTGCATAAGGAGATCAAAAGGATCTTTATAGAGGGTGGTGCCGGATTTATGGGTGTTGTGCTGCTGGCTCTGATCTTTGGCCTTGCAATTTCTATAGAAAGGATACTCTATCTGAATTTTGCGACCACAAATACTGAGAAACTATTGCTTAATGTAGAAGAAGCCCTGGAAAACGGAGGAATTGAAGCGGCAAAGGAAGTATGCCGTGACACAAGAGGTCCCGTTGCAAGTATTTTTTACCAGGGACTCAGCAAGTTTGATGAAGGAATCGATGTTGTGGAGAAATCTGTAGTTGCCTATGGCGGCGTTCAGACCGGTCTGCTTGAGAAAAATATGACATGGATATCACTGTTTATTTCGATTGCGCCCATGTTAGGATTTATGGGTACTGTGATCGGTATGATTGCTGCATTTGATTCAATTGAAGCAGCAGGTGACATCTCTCCCTCACTTGTTGCAGGTGGTATTAAGGTGGCTCTTATTACAACTGTTTCCGGTCTGGTTGTTGCCATCATCCTCCAGGTATTCTACAACTACATTGCATCAAAAGTCGATTCGCTGGTAAACACAATGGAAGATGCATCCATTTCACTAATCGACATTTTGGTAAAACATAACCTCAAAAAATAAGTAACATGTCCAATATATTGTCTAAAATAATAACCATTTCCCTGTATGTACTTATGGGCGTATCAGTTGTACTGATGCTGATATTCTATTTCGGCAGTGATGTACCCGGGACGGCCAATACCCCAATGAGAGAACCGGTTGTTACCGATACAATCCTGACCTGGGCATTCATACTGGTTGGTCTGGCTGCATTATCAGCTATCATATTTCCGCTCATAAGAATGGTACTGAACCCGAAAAATGCGAAAAAAACGCTTTTCGGGCTTATCGGTATTGCAGTAATCGTGTTTATTGCATGGCAATTTTCATCTGATGAAGTATTACAATTGGCTACAGAAAACCCCTACAACGTCCCGCATGTTTTAAAACTGGCAGGAACCCAGTTGGGCACGATGTATGTTTTGCTGGCAATAGCAATATTGTCGATTTTATATACTGAGATCAGAACTCTTTTTAAGTAGAACTATTGCCGCCTTACCGGGCAGGTAATGAATAAATAACAAAATTATGGGAAGAGTAACTCCTGAAATACCCTCTGCATCCCTGGCAGATATCGCATTTATGCTGCTGATATTTTTCCTTGTTGCAACTACCATGGATGTGGATTCCGGATTGTCAAGAACTTTGCCGCCTATGCCTGAAGATGAGGAGATTGACGAGGACCAGCAGATCAGGGAACGCAACATATTCACCGTCCGTGTTGATCCGCAGGACAGGCTTCTGGTCGAAGGGCAGCTTGAAGATCTTCGTAACCTGAGAGACAATGCAAAAGAATTTATTGCCAATCCAAATGATGACCCTGATCTGCCTGAAAAAGAAGTTGAAGATGTTGAGTATTTTGGTGAGACACCAATTTCCAAGCAGGTTATTTCGCTGCAGAATGCCCGTGGAACTTCTTATGGAATGTACATAAAAGTACAAAATGAACTTACTGCGGCTTACAATGAGCTAAGAGATGAGCTTGCAATGGACCGCTTCGGGCGTTTATATGACAGACTTGATGATGATCAGCAGGCTGCAATCAGAAAGATCTATCCAATGAGAATATCAGAAGCCGAACCAAGACAAGTAGGAGGAAATTAATATGGCAAAATTTCAAAGAAAAGACAAGGGTAAAATGCCAGGTATAAGCACAGCTTCCCTGCCTGATATCGTTTTTATGCTGCTGTTCTTTTTCATGGTTAGTACCACTATGCGTGAAGTGACAGTAAATGTGAGGCAGCGCCTCCCCTCTGCAACTGAAGTGAGGAAGCTGGAAAAGAAATCACTGGTAAGCTATATCTATATCGGACAGCCCAGACCGGCATTCCAGGCTCTGCTTGGAACAGAACCGCGTATACAGCTTAATGACCAGTTTGCTACGACACAGGATATAGCATCTTTTATAGCCAGCGAAAGGGAAGCCCGTGATGAGTCAGAGATCCCTTTTATGACCACTTCCCTGAAAGTTGATAATGAAGTACGGATGGGTGCTGTAGATGATGTCAAACAGGCATTGCGGCGGGCAAATGCGCTAAAGATAAATTACTCCACATTGTCTGTTGAGGATATTTTCGATTAAATATACCAGACAAAGAATCGGGTAGGAGAAACGGGATTAATTCCCGTTTCGACCTCCCACACCACCGTACGAACCGTTCGGTATACGGCGGTTCCTTAATTTACGTTAAACTTTACCAAAATAATCCGAAAAGAAAGTAAAACCAGCTTGTTTTAAGCGATCAGAAGTGACAGTACGAGACAGGATAGGGCTTTTGGCAATACGCCAGTAGCCCTTTCTGGTATTCGCGAACTCCCATGCCTTGGCCTTATGAATGCCCAACTTAATGAGATTGCGGAGGCGGGTACTTATCCGTTTCCAATGTTTCCAGATAATCATCCGTAGCCGCCTACGGTACCATTTGTCAACCTTCAACAGAAGATTCCTCATATCTGCCATCTTAAAATAATTAACCCAGCCGGTAATAAACAGTCTGAGCTCTTCCTTGCGCCTTGCATATCCCCAGCCATTACTCCTTGATGTGAGCATCCTGATACGCTCCTTCATCCTGGATATGCTTTTAGGGTGTAACCGTAAACGTCCTTCTCCCTTGTATTTATAAAAGGAATATCCAAGGAATTTAATCCCCTTGGTGCCAGTCACCTTTGTCTTTTCCTTGTTCACTTTTAAAAACAGCTTATCCTCAATAAACGGAATGATGTTGGCTAAGGTACGATGGGCGCTTCGTCTGCTTTTGCATAGAATAACCATATCGTCACCATAGCGTACAAACCGGTGTCCCCGCTTTGAGAGTTCCCTGTCCAGCTCATTGAGCATGATATTACTTAAAAGCGGACTTAAGGGGCCTCCCTGAGGAACACCCATCATTGTCTCTTCAAACTTGTTACGCACTACAACTCCTGCATTGAGGTACTTATGGATAAGCGAAACAACCCGCCCATCCTTGACCGTCCGTGACAATACCTCTATCAGTTTGCTCTGATTTACAGTGTCAAAGAACTTCTCCAAGTCTATATCAACGGCGTAGTTAAAACCCTCCGTGATATAATCCTTGCATTTGTTCAACGCCTGATGTGCACTGCGCTTGGGTCTGAACCCGTAACTGTGTGGTGAAAACTGTTTTTCGTAAATAGGCGAAAGAACTTGATTAATAGCCTGTTGGACTAAACGGTCAACCACCGTTGGGATGCCAAGCTGTCTCTTTTCCTTCCCTCCATCCTTGGGTATTGCTACACGCCTTACTGGATTCGGACGGTATGACCCGTCCAGTATGGATTGTATCAGAGCATCCTTGCCTGAGACAAGATAATCCCGTAGGGATTCGACCTCCATCCTGTCTATGCCTCCTGCTCCCTTGTTGCTCCTTACCCGTTTGTAGGCTCGGTTAAGGTTGGCAGGGGACAGAATTTGCTCCAAAAACCCATACCCCGGTTGTTCAACATTCGTGAAGTTGTTTTCAGTTATCCACATGAAGGTCTGCCCTCCTGCATACCATTCGGGTTCCGCCCTATCTCTTTGCAGGCAGGTATCCTGAGATATTTTCTGCTTTCTTCCCTTCATAAGGTAACATTCATTTACTTTCACTTCTTAAGGTTCGGCCCTTCCAGGGATAGTCGTATCCCGGTACTATGGCCTCGGCTGACTTCTCACGGCAAATCTTGTTTCAACCGTGCTTCATACTCCGTTTCTGCACGTCCGTGAGACCTCCCGTGGTAAGACAGATAACTTTCATTCCATGTCCCCGCCACATTTACATCCCGGTGTCCGTGTAGTCTTTGGACTTCGATCTGTTTAGCGATCTCATCCCACCGGATATGCCTGATGTGGTTCGTGTTCCTCGGGGCGGAATTTTGCCGCCGGCTTCCTTCAGATTCCACCTCGCGATGGACACCCTTGCCTTAAGCTAATGGTTGGCGACTACAAACCCCCATAGTGGACTTTCACCACCTAGTCATCTG
>JBNJHQ010000214.1:0-4485 GCA_051748705.1 Bacteroidota bacterium
TTTTCATAATCATATTCATAGCCGGGATCGGTTGAATATACTACACCTGACCGGCCTTTATGCTTTTTTGTCATCCCTGTAACTTTTGTGCAAAAGTACCAATATACTTTAAAAGCATTAAAAATTTAGCCTTTCTTTACAGATATGAGAACCTGCAAACAGGAAGCCCTGCGACAATGTGAATAAATTTTTATTATCTTGGTTTTTCTAAATCCCGGTACCTATGAAAACTTTAAGAATAATTATTTATTCATTTATATCCCTGTTATTTATTGCTTTAGTGATAACTTTCATTATTGTCAGAGACATTGCCAATGGCGCTAAGCCTGTATATGAAGGGGAGATTGTGGTACCCGGACTCGAAAGTGCGGTGGAGGTGATGCGTGATGAAAGGGGTATGCCTCATATCTATGCAGATAGTGAACATGACCTTTATAAAGCAGTAGGATATATAATGGCCCAGGAGCGGCTGTGGCAGATGGACCTTATACGCAGGGCAACCACCGGGGAACTGTCGGAGATATTTGGAGCAGATTATGTGCAGACTGACCTTTTCCTTCGCTCACTGAGGATGACAGAGAAATCAAAAATGGTTTTGTCAGATACCGATGCGGAAATATTGGATTGTATAAATTATTTTGTTGAAGGTGTTAATTTCTATATTCAGGAAGCCGGAAAAAAATTACCCCCTGAATTCAGGATACTGGGCTATGAGCCTGATCCCTGGACAGCTGAAAATACAGCCAGTATTATCGGGTATATGGGATGGGACCTGGCAGGGGGCAGCCTGTCCGGTGATGTTTTTATGTATAAACTGATGGAACATATTGGCAGGGATGAAGCAGTTAAAATGATTCCTTATTATGATTATACGGGTGAGCCTGTTTACCCTGATTTTACCCTGGGGGAAGAAACGCTGACAGCCCTGGCAGATATAACAGCGTCAGTTAACAAAGTTGAAGAACTGGGTATAGCTTCTTTTTCCGGCAGTAATAACTGGGCGGTGAGCGGTGAGCGTACGGAGACGGGTAAGCCATTGCTTTCCAATGATATGCATCTGGGCTTATCGAGTCCGGGTATATGGATACAGATGCATATGGTGGTGCCCGGCAGACTGAATGTAACAGGTGTTGCTGTGCCCGGACAACCATTTGTTGTGGCCGGACATAATGAAAATATTGCCTGGGGTATGACCAACCTGATGGTGGATGATGTGGATCTTTACCTTGAAAAGACAAATGAGGATAAGACAAAATATTTGCTGGATGGCGAATGGAAAGATATAAAAGCCGTGAGGGAGATCATTAAGGTGAAAAAAGAAGATGACAGGGAACGGGAAATACTTTATACGCATCGTGGACCAATAATATCAGGCTTTCGGGATATCGAAGATGCTGATATCAGCATGCGCTGGTCAGGTAATGATATGAGTAATGAGATAGCAGCTGTTTATTTGCTCAACAGGGCAAACAACAGGGATGATTTTAATGAGGCCCTGTCTTATTTTAACTCGATAAGCCAGAATTTTGTTTATGCTGACACAGATGGTAACATAGGGTTGCAAACAGGTGGTGGTATACCTCTCAGGGAAGGACATGGTGCTTTTGTGCAGCCCGGAGATAGCAGTAAGTATGACTGGAGAGGCTATGTTCCGCATGAACTGCTTCCAAAAAGTTATAATCCTGAAGACGGGTCTGTGTCATCTGCCAATAATAAGACAGTGACACCGGTATCCTATCCTTACTATGTAGGTACTTATTATTCCACACCTTATAGAATAAACAGGATAAGGCAGATGCTGGAGGAAAAAGAGGTGTTCAGTGTTGATGATTTTAAGAATATGATAACCGACAGGCGATCTGATTACGCTGCCTCCCTGTGCCAGCTGTTACTGGAAACACTGCAGCGGACAGATGAGATGAACAGGCTGGAGAGTGAGGTATTCGATAACCTTTCCATCTGGGACTATAATATGTCGCCTGACATGTTCACGCCCACCTTCTTTGAATATTACAGAATGACCCTGGCCGACCGGCTTCTGGAAGATGATATGGGAGAAATATATAAAGGGTTTAACAACCAGGTAAGGGATTACTACCTGCTGATGATAATAAAAGGCAGGCATGAGCTGTATATTGATGACCTTAATACAGAGGAAGAAGAGACACTCGATGATATCCTGCTGCTGGCTTACAGGGAGACGATAGATGTATTGAGAGATAAATACTCAGTTGATACATCAAGGTGGCTCTGGGGTGATATTCATAAATTTACAGCCAACCATCCGCTGGGCAGTGTGAGTATACTGGACAGGTTGTTTGGTTTTAATGAAGGTCCGTACAGGGTAGGGGGCAGTAACCATACAGTGTCTCCATACTCTTATGGAAAGGATTTTATTATCGATCATGGAGCATCGGAGCGTCATGTGTATAACACTGCCGACTGGGACGAGTCATATACCGTTATCCCTACCGGGATATCTGGCGTTCCCTCGTCGGAATTTTATTGTTCACAGACAGCCACATATTGCGCTGATGGTTTTTATAAGGATCATTTTAGTGAGGAGGCGGTAAGAGGAGCTGCCAGGTATAGTTTATTGTTAAAACCAGAATAATTTAAAATGAGAAAAAATGAAAAATGGTCACTGGATGGCCGCAGGACAATTGTTACAGGTGGCACAAAAGGAATAGGTAAAGGGATAGCGGAGGAATTATTATCACACGGTGCAAGGGTGATTTGTACATCGCGCACTTTACCGGAAGAAAAGCCGGCAGATGACGGGATAGTGTATTTCCAGTCTGATGCCTCAGATAAAAAAGAGCGGAAGAAGCTGATTGACTTTATCGAAAAGCGCTATGGGAGTCTGGATATACTCATAAACAATGTAGGTACCAATATAAGGAAAAAGACGGGTGAGTATTCAGATGATGAGCTTGATCACCTGCTGAGAACCAATATGATCTCGGCATTCAGCCTTTCGAGGGACCTGTATCCTCTTCTGCGGGCATCCGGAAGTGCATCAATTGTGAATATCAGCTCGGTAGCCGGAATGACGCATGTTCGTACGGGATCAATATATGGAATGACAAAGGCAGCTATGAACCAGATGACCAGGAATCTTGCCGGAGAGTGGGCAGCCAATGGTATACGGGTCAATGCCGTGGCCCCGTGGTATATCAATACGCCCCTGGCACAGCAGGTGCTGAAAGATGATGATTACCGCAATGATGTGCTTTCACGCACACCCATGGGACGGGTAGGGGAGATAGGCGAGGTGGCCTCCCTGGTGGCTTATCTTTGCATGCCCGCAGCATCATATATTACAGGCCAGGTTATTGCTGTTGATGGCGGATTTACAATAAAAGGATTTTGAAATAAAAAGCTTGCTTTTGATTTAACAGATTAGTAGTTGCGGTCCATACCAGGTATTGTGCTTAACTTTGGTTTATAATCCGGTTCTACTTAAAACCCATTTTTTGCAGCCTGCTTACGAGCTCACTCCTGCCACCCTGTATTTTGTAAGCACCAAATTCCCTCCTGTGACGGTAATTATTTCTTAGCTGTTCAAACATCCCGGGATCTTCCTTAAGCATAGCACTGTCATATTCTACATTATATGTATGATAAATTACGCGTGATAAAATCTGATGATCAGCACCCTTAAAGTCAGATATATCAATAACAGGATTATCAGGTGGTGGCAGAGGTTCCGGACTCCATCCTGCAAGGGGCAGCTTAAAATGTTCAGCAAGCCAGTTCACTATCATTGCTGTACCCCTGGCCTTGCCGTCAAGCGAATATCCTGCAATATGGGGAGTGCCTGTATCTGTTATATTCAGCAGCTGCCGGTTGATATGAGGCTCGTTAACCCAGACATCAAGCAGAGAAGCTTTGAGCCGGTTTGATTTCAAGGAATTCAGCAGTGACTTTTCTTCAATGACGTCACCGCGGGAAGTGTTTATTATTATTGCTCCCTTTTTTAACCCGGAAAGGAATTTCTCATCTACCAACCGGTATGTTTTATCGCGACCTTCATATGTCAGAGGTACATGTATGCTAAGGATATCGGAATTGTCCATTATTTCATTGACAGAACTGAACCCCCTGTCTCCTTCATCCCTCTGACGCGGGGGATCATTCAGCAGGGTCCTGAATCCAAAAGCTTCTGTCATTTTTGCAATCATGGAGCCAACATTGCCTATGCCAACGAGTCCGACCGTAGTGTCTGCCGGATCAAGCTCATATTTCGTCACCAGATATGCAAGTGAGGAAGCAATATATTGCATTACAGAAGCTGCGTTACAGCCGGGGGCGCTGGCACACTCTATACCTGCCGACATGCACCAGTCAAGGTCAATATGTTCTGTTCCAATGGTGGCTGTTCCGATAAACTTAACCGGGGTGCCACTTAGCAGTTCACTGTTGCATCTTGTCCTGGTCCGTATTACCATAGCATCAGCATCAGTGAGAATATTGCGATCTATA
>JBNJHQ010000215.1:0-4477 GCA_051748705.1 Bacteroidota bacterium
TCACGGGAGCGGCTATATTGATATGTGGCGACTGAAAGAAAACTATGGCAGGAACGGTAACCTTTATCCCACTCACGGCCTTGGCCCTGTTTGCCAGGTAATGGATATAAACAGGGGTGACAGGATGGAATACCTCACATCAATGTCGACAAATGATTTTACCATGCATAAAAGGGCGGTGGAGCTTGCTGCCGAAGATGATTTTTTCAGTCCCTACACTGAAGATAAGTTCAGGGGTAATATGAATACAAGCCTTATACGTACAAATAAGGGCCGTACAATAATGGTGCAGCATGATGTTTCAACACCCAGGCCATATACCCGTATACATCTCATAAGCGGAACAAAGGGCATTGCACGCAAGTGGCCCTCACCCGCAAGGATAGCCCTCGGGCATAGCTGGCTGGGGGACGATGAGTTCAATGAGATAAGGGAGAAATACACACCTGAAATAATAAGAAGAGTAGGGGATATGGCACGCAGGGTTGGAGGTCATGGCGGAATGGACTTTATTATGGATTGGAGGCTGATCGATTGTTTACGTAACGGCCTGCCCCTCGACCAGGATGTCTATGACGGGGCCCTTTGGAGCGCAATAACACCCCTGAGTGAGTGGTCCGTGGCAAACCGGTCCAGTTCAATTGATGTGCCGGATTTCACATCTGGTTCATGGGAGGGAAACAAGCCACATGATATCAATCTTGAAGAAGGAGGCACCACGGGTGTCAGGAAGCTGGAAAAAGCAGATGCTTCCCTACAGCTTAATGTTTAAACTGTGCTCGGCCGGCCCTGATCAGTAGCCTGCTGCCTGTCTCTTAACATTAGCCTGCCGCCTGTCACTTTAACGTAGCGGGGCCGGCCCTGATCAGTAGCCTGCCGCCTGTCCGTCTTTTCTCGATTCTGAGGCTCCGTAATATACTCCTGTTTCGGGGTCTCTCATTATTGCCTGGTAACCTCCGTAGCCACCCAGATTCCATTGTATGCTGTGGCCTTTTCTTATCAGTTTTTGTATCTCCTCCCACCTGAAACCGCTTTCAAGGTTAAGGTTGCCGCCATCAGTCATAATTTCTCCCGTGGGCTGGGAGGAACCAACGTGACGCATCCTGGGAGCATCACCTGCTTCCTGAAGGTTCATGCCAAAATCAACAAGGTTAATAACTACCTGGGCATGTCCCTGTGGCTGCATGGCACCTCCCATCACACCGAAACTTATCAGTGGCTTGCCGTCTTTTGTGATAAAGGCGGGAATGATTGTATGGAATGGACGCTTGGCAGGTGCATAAACATTGAAATGTCCTTCTTCCAGGCTGAATAACTCGCCCCTGTCCTGTAATATAAAACCAAGGCCGGGGGGACACATGCCCGAACCCATGCCACGGTAATTGCTCTGTATGAGTGATACCATATTTCCCTCCTTATCGGCAACAGTCAGATAGATGGTGTTTCCTTTTTCAGGGTTGCCTGCACTGTAATGCCTTGCTGCCCTTTTGGGATCGATGAGTTCACGTCTCTCAGCAGCATATTCTTTGGATATAAGCTCCTCCAGGGGTATATCATTGAATGCAGGGTCAGAATAATATTTTGCACGGTCCTCAAAAGCCAGTTTCTTGGCTTCGACAAAATGATGAATATACCCGGCGCTGCCAAAACCCATGCTGGCTATATCATACCCTTCAAGGATATTCAGTATCTGCAGGGCTGCCGTGCCCTGGCCGTTGGGTGGAAGTTCCCATACCGTATAAGCCCTGTAATCAGTGCTGATGGGCTCAACCCATTCAGAGTGGTGCCGTGCCAGGTCTTCATAGGAAAGAAAGCCCCCCTGTTCGTGCATGAAATCAGAAATGACCCTGGCTATTGATCCCTTGTAAAACTCATCCCTTCCTCCTCTGGCAATGAGCTCAAGCGTGTTTGCCAGGGCAGGGTTCCTGAATATCTCACCCTTGCGCGGGGCATGGCCACCGGGCATATAAACGTCGGCAACATTTGGAAATCTTTTCAGACTTTGGGTTCCCGATTCCATATAAAAAGCAATGAGCTCTGATACGGGAAAACCATCACGGGCATAATCGATGGCAGGCTGTAAAATATCTCCCATGGGCAGCTTACCGAACATACCATGCATTTCAAACCACCCGTCAACGCATCCGGGCACGGAGACGGGTAAAGGCCCGGTGGCGGGGATAAATTCATAAGCCTTATCTTTAAAGTAATCAAGTTTTAGTGAGCGGGGCGACCTCCCACTGGCATTCAGCCCAAAGAGCTTCTGTTTCTGCTCACTCCATATAATGGCAAACAGATCACCTCCAATACCGGAGCCCGTGGGCTCGACAAGCCCCAGAACAGCATTGGCAGCAATTGCCGCATCAATGGCATTGCCACCTTTTTTCAGTATGTCAAGTGCAACCTGGGTGGCCAGGGGCTGGCTTGTACATGCCATCCCGTTACTTGCTATGACCTCCGACCTGGTGGCAAAATCATGACCGGTGATCCTGTCCTGGCCATACACTGAAAAGGATAAGGATACAAGCAGGAGGAATATAAAATGTTTTTTCATGGGAAAATAATTTATTGTAACAAAGGCAAAATTAAGATAAATGTACGAAAGCAAAAATTAGCGCCCGGGGCACCGGTATTTAATTGTTGGATTTGGATAATATTTTCAGTTATCTTAGTAATTAAAATGAAGGGGACGATGATTGCTTATTTATCTCTGTTAAGTTATTGATATATAATGATATAATATTTATGAAACGGAGGATACTCGTAGTTGATGATGAAAGTGATGTTCAGGAAATTCTGCAGTTTAACCTGAGATCGGAAGGTTATGAAGTTGATACTGCCGGTTCATCTGAAGAAGCAATGAAGATGGATCTGACAGTTTATGATCTTTTTATCCTGGATGTAATGATGGGCAATATCTCCGGTTTCAGGCTGGCAGACAGGATACGTAATGAAATGAAGATTAAGGCACCAATTGTTTTTCTGACTGCCAAGGATAAGGAGAATGACCTGCTTACAGGTTTCAGTCTTGGAGCTGATGATTACATAAGAAAGCCTTTTTCAATAGTGGAACTGAAGGCCAGGGTAAAGGCAGTGCTGTCCAGAAGCCAGGCAGGGGAGACCGGGGAGAAGAGTTTCAATATGGGATCGCTCAGTGTGGATATAGAAAAAAAAGAGATCAGGCTGGAAGGTAAAGCTCTGGAATTTACAAAGAAGGAATACCAGATATTGTTGTTGCTTATGAAAAGCGCCGGCCGTTATATCACAAGGGAAGAAATACTCAATGAGGTGTGGAGTGACACCCTTGTCACTGAACGAACAGTGGATGTTCATATAACAAGAATGAGGAAAAGGCTTGGAAACTATGGCTCCTTAATTAAGTCAAGAACCGGATACGGATACTATATTGATGAAAAGCGAAGCGATAATGATTAAAAATATTTTCCGTAACCGGATATTCACCTATTATTTCCTGGTCTTTATCACTTTTACCGTCTTCATCGTTCTTTTCCAGTACTATCGTGAAAGAGAATTCAGGCGGGACAGGTTAAAGGCTATCCTTGAAAATGTTTCACTCACAGCACATAACTACATAAAGGACAGGGGAATGAACCACTCAACAGGCTATGACAGCCTGGATGATCTCCTGAATATTATCCCCGTGCCAAACCTGCGCCTGACCCTTATTGACAAAGTGGGTAATGTTTTGTATGATAGTGATGTGGAAGATTACAGGTCTATGGTTAACCACATCAACAGGCCTGAAGTAAGGGAAGCAATCAAAGCTGAAGGAGGCTCTTCCGTCAGGCAGTCATCATCAACAGGCAAGAAGTATTTTTATTATGCCTTTAATTTCGAAGATTATTTTATCAGGGCTGCTGCGGAGTATACCTTCGAGGTCAGGTCATCACTGAAAATAGATAAACTCTTTTTGATTTTTATTATTGTGATGTTCCTGGTTGTGCTGATAGCCCTTATATCTATAAATGAGAGAATGGGGCAGGCAATAAGGCAGCTTAAGAATTTTGCTGCCAGCGCTGTGGAAGAAAGGGAATTGAAGGATATTGAATTTCCCAAAAATGAACTGGGAAATATTGGCATGCAGATCCTTGATATTTACAATGAACTGAAACGTACCCGGGATGAGCTTCTTACCGAACAGCAGAAAATATTCCGTCATCTCCAGACCATGGAGGAAGGGGTTGCCGTTTTCTCCCCGGGCAAGGAATTACTTATATCAAATAACGCTTTCATACAGAATGCAAATCTCCTGTCGGGCAGCACACTGCAATCGCCTTCAGATGTATTGAATATAAAAGAGATAAAGCCTTTGATGGACTACCTCAGGCAGAAGAGCAACGAATTGAAACTGGAAATAGCTAACGAGGTCCCCTACAAGGAGATTGTATGTCATAAAAAGAATAAATACTTTCTGGTAAGGGCAAATGTATTCAAGGATAACAGCTTTGAGATAATC
>JBNJHQ010000216.1:0-4437 GCA_051748705.1 Bacteroidota bacterium
TTATCGTTATAAATTTGTTCTTAACCATCCTTATAAATCATGAAAGCGAAAAAGAATATAATTGCAGTTCTGGCATACATACTCCTGTCTTTACATGCTTTCTCCCAGGGCCGGGCCGACAGTATATATCACTATCTGCAAAAAAGAGATTACAGATTGGTCGAAGAAATCTCCAGGGAACTGATCCAGGTTGATGAGGATAACCCGGAGGCATGGTTCTGCCTGGGCATTGCACTCCAGGGTATGCAGGACTATCCGGGTGCCCTTGACTCTTATAAAAAGGCTTCCGGTGATATCCTGTATACTGCAGCAGCCAGTTACAGGATGGCCGAGTGCCAGGAGTCACTCGGAGATATCAAAACAGCTCTTTCCATATATACTGACTTAATAGAAAGGGACAGCACTGACAGGCAGTCAATGCAGAGAAAGGGAAAGTTACTGATGCGCCTGGAGGAATATGAAGAGGCATCGCGCATTTACAGGCAACTGCTGCAGGATGAGCCTGAAAATTACGTGTTTAACAAGAACATGGGTATCTGTTGCTATAAGCTGAATCGTGAATCAATGGCAGCAAGATATCTTGGCATGGCATGGTTTTATAATAAAAAGGATATGAGCCTGCCGGTAAGCATAGCAAATGCATATGCAAAGCTTAAGCTGCCTGATAAAGCACTCTCTGCGCTAAAGGATGGGTTGAAACAGGACTCAGGCTGTATTCCTGTCCTGAAAACGGCAGGATCGATAGTTTTTGCCATGGGTAATGATGAAGAAGCAGCATCCTACTTTCAGAAGGCATATAATTATGGAGATACAAGTGTTTTCACCAACAAATACCTTGGCATTGCATATTTTAACCTGTCACGGTATGAAGAAGCAATCCCCTTCCTCAGGCGCTATTACAGTTATGATACCCTTAACACTGATGCTACTTACTACCTCGGACATGCACTATCGAGCTGGTACCCTAAAGAGGAAGGGATCAGTTTTCTCCGGAAAACCATTGACCTGTCCTATCCCGAACCTGCCTTTATTGGCAGCCTTTATGCCGGTATGGCATTAGCAAAAGCAGATATGAACCGGAGAGAGGAAGCAATTGAATATTATAAAAAAGCAATAGAACTTGATCCTTCACGATCAGACTATTACCTGCAAACAGCCAATCTGTATGATAGCAGGAGGCGAATTGACAATGATGCCGCATCCGGCAAACTGGCTCTGGAATATTTCACCCTTTACCTTGATATTGAGGAAAAAAAGCAGGAGAAAATAATGCAGGAGAGAAATCTAAAGGCTGACCAGATATCTGCACCGGGGATCGAATATGCAAGGGACAGGATAAAAACTATCCGGGAAGACCTGTTTTTCCGCGGTGAACTGAAAAAATAAGTGCTGCGCTAAGTCTAAATACTTAATTATTACCATCAGACTGCTGTTATTTCCGGGTATTTTATTGCATTTTTAAAAATTTACTATATTGCCACGCAAAATCTAAGAAAGAACCTTGTTGATAATAACTGTATCAATACAACCATTCTTTATTTCCAATCCCTTTAATGGTATTAACTAAACCCTGAATCATGAGTACCCAAGTCATACTACTGATTGCCTTTTTCCTGTTAGCGCCGGTTCTGATTATATTCCTTGAGGGTAAGTATAGTGCTGTAAAGAGAATTGGAGCCGTCCTGATTTGCTATGTAATAGGTGCAATAGTCGGGAATATCGGCATTTTTCCCGATCCATCGGTAAACTATATGGCATTTATGAAAGATATTGGCTCTGAAGCCTTCATCCCTCTCGAAAAGATAAGGGAGCTCCAGGCACAGGGATTGGTAACTGAACAGGATGTACTGAGAAACAGCATCTCGTTTATACAGGACTGGTTTACCAAACTGACTGTTCCCATTGCACTGCCTCTTATACTGTTTTCGATGGATGTAAAAAAGTGGATGAAACATGCACGTTCGGCAATATCATCCCTTTTACTGGGCCTGTTTACCGTTGTTGCCATGATCTTCCTCGGATTCTGGATTTTTAAAGGCAGCATTGATGAAATCTGGAAGGTGGCAGGTATGCTTACAGGAATATATACCGGCGGAACCCCAAACATGGCAGCAATGAAAACCGCCCTGAACGTCGATACGGAAATTTATATCATGACCCATACCTACGAGGTGGCACTAGGGGCCCTTTACCTTGTGTTTATCCTTTCCATAGGCCAGAGGGTTTTCCTGCTTTTCCTGAAACCTTTTAAAAAAGCTGAAACCGGCAATATCAAAGTTGGCCAGCTCAATCTTGATGAAGACTATGACTCATACGAGGGTTTCTTTAAAAGAAAAACATTTCTTCCCGTGCTTGCCGCCTTTGGTTTATCCCTGCTCATCTTCGTTGTCAGCTTCGGATTGAGCACCCTCTTTCCCGAAGACTTTTCAACGGCGGCAATAATATTGTTGATAACCACTTTCGGGATTGCAGCATCATTTATCGCTAAAATAAAGAACATAAAGAAAACATTCCAGGCAGGTATGTATATTATCCTTATCTTTTGTATTGTTGTCTCATCAATGGCTGATGTAAGACAGCTCGTGGATATTTCCTTTGACCTCTTCTGGTATGTTGCCCTTGCAATGTATGGTTCCCATTTTTTGCATGCACTGCTGGCAAGGTTTTTCAAAATAGATGCCGATACAGTTATTATTTCAGGTAGTGCACTTATATGTTCACCTCCTTTTGTCCCGGTTGTGGCAGGAGCCCTGAAAAACCGTGAGGTGATCCTGACCGGTCTTATAGTGGGTATTGCCGGGTATGCAATCGGAAATTACCTGGGTGTATTCATAGCTTACCTGCTCCGTTAATAAAGGGCATAAGGCCTTAACCCGCCCAACCTTCCCTGTCAAGGTTCCTGTAGCCAATAGCTTCAGACAGATGAGCAGCCCTTATATCATTACTCTGCTCCAGGTCGGCTATTGTCCGCGACACTTTCAGTATCCTGTCATATGCCCTTGCTGACAATCCCAGCAGTTCCATTGCATTCTTCAGTATGGCTGTGCTTTCACGATCCAGGATGCAGAATTCATGGATCATGTTGGATGTCATCTGCGCATTGCAGTGCACACTGTCGAGCTTTTCAAAACGGCCTGCCTGTATTTTGCGTGCCTTAATAACCCTCTCCCTTATAATACTCGATGGTTCGGAAGCCTGCATGCCCGTAATGCTGTCAACGGCTACAGGTACAACCTCAATATGTATATCTATCCTGTCGAGCAGGGGACCGGATATTTTGTTCAGGTATCTCTGAACCATTCCCGGGGAACAGACACATTCCCTGTCAGGGTGATTATAAAATCCGCAGGGACAGGGATTCATTGCGGCAACCATCATAAAACTTGCCGGAAAATCAACAGAAAACCTGGCACGTGATATACTTATGGTACGATCCTCAAGGGGCTGCCGCATCACCTCGAGCACCGTTCTCTTGAACTCGGGCAGCTCATCCATGAAAAGCACCCCGTTATTTGCAAGGGATATTTCCCCGGGCTGGGGATTCGAACCACCGCCGACAAGGGCTATATCACTAATCGTGTGATGAGGTGCCCTGAAAGGGCGCCTGGTCATAAGAGATGTATTAATCCCCAGCTTGCCGGCCACCGAATGAATTTTTGTTGTTTCCAGTGCCTCGGCTAGCGAAAGAGGCGGCACTATGGACGGAAGACGCCTGGCAAGCATTGTCTTGCCCGACCCGGGAGGACCAATCATTATCACATTATGACTCCCGGCAGCAGCTACTTCAAGCGCTCTTTTTACATTCTCCTGACCTTTTACATCACTGAAGTCAATATCATATTTATTGGCAGAGGCTTTGAATAGTCCTTCGATATCTGCTTCCAGCGGCCCGAAGTGGCCGCTGCCATTGAAAAAGGCCATGACTTCTCCCAGGTGATCCATCCCGTATACGCTTATACCGCTGACCACAGCTGCCTCCATGGCATTTGCCGAAGGTACTATGATGCCACGGAAACCTTCCTCCCTCGCTTTGAGAGCCACGGGAAGGATGCCCCTGACAGGCTTAAGGCTTCCATCAAGCGACAGTTCTCCCAGCATAATATATGAATCCAGTTCGCCGGGAACGACCACTTCACTGGCAGCCAGTATCCCTATGGCCAGGGGCAAATCGAAAGATGAACCCTCCTTGCGGACATCAGCCGGGGCCATATTAATCACAACCTGCTTGCCCGGCCAGCGCTGACCAACGGCCCTGAAAGCCGATTCAATCCTCTGCTGGCTCTCTTTTACTGCAATATCAGCCAGGCCAACAAGGAAAAAACGCACACCGCGTGATACATTAACCTCTATGGTAACGGTGGATGCATCAATGCCAAAGACAGCACTTGAATATGCCTTTACCAACATGTGAGAAACAATTTAGCGAAACATTTTATT
>JBNJHQ010000217.1:0-4414 GCA_051748705.1 Bacteroidota bacterium
TCATTAATATCAATTGCCATGGGGGTAAGCTTAAAAATATCATCCTCGAAGCCCAGGATATGCTTGTAGGACCACACACCCAGTCCGCCGTCCTTTGGCAGGCAATAACCGCCTATCCCCGGCCCGGGGAAGATCATATTGCTGTGTGTGGGCCTGACCTTTATTGCTTCAATAACCTTTATCAGGTCCACACCATTACGTTCGGCAAAAAGGCTCCATTCATCGAGAAAGGCCAGTATGGTAGCCCTGTAGCTGTTCTCAACTATCTTGGCCGTTTCGGATTCGATAGGTCTGTCCATTACCGTAAGCGGATATTCATCGGTGTTTAGTACTTCATTAAGGAATTTGACCACTTTCTCCCTTGCCCTGTCATTGATGCCGCTGCAGACCCTCCAGAAATCGCGTATGCTGGCAACATAATTCCGTCCCGGCATAACCCTCTCATAGCTGTGGGCCAGCAGGGGATCGGATGTTATGCCCCTCTTTTTGAATATCTTCTTCATTATGGGATAGGCCACCTGCTCGGTGGTCCCGGGAGCAACCGTGGTCTCAATCAGTACCAGGGCTCCAGGAGCTATATGCTCTGCTATCACAGCAAGAGAGGATTCAAGGGCGGCCATATCGGTGCGTCCGGAACGGACATTGCCCAGGTCCTTTTTGATATAATCGCACTGCACATCCACCACCACCACATCGGCCAGTTTAAGCACATCATAGGTGTAGGTGGCAATGAGTGTTTTCTTTTTGTTTACGCAGCGCTCTATCATGGGGTCAACTTCAGGATCTTCCGCTTTCACCGGCGACAGGCCCCGGTTAAGGATAGGTATCTTCCAGTAGCTTCGCACACTGGGTCGCTGCATGCCTATAACAAACTTGGATGGCTCACCATCTTCGTTAACGGTATCGGCAACAATGGCAGCCATGACGGCACCCACGAAGCCAACGCCCATAACAACCACTATTTCGCGGCCTTTTTCCCGCTCCAGGCTGACACGCTGCTTAATTTGTTCAAACTCACTCTTGTAATGTTCTGGTCCCGGCAGGGGGAATTTTTCACCGGCCGGACTGATGGAAAATTTTTCGTTCATTTTTATACTTTGGTTTATTCCTTTCAGGCAGGATGATTAAACTTTTGGTATTATAAATCTATGAATATTTAAGCAAACCTGACAGGATAAATGAAATTATTTGACCGGATGATTGATGAAATAATCTAAAACAAATAAGCTCCCTAAACCGGCTTTCAATATTGCCAGACGGCGGGAGAGGAAAAAGAAACCGTCCCAATATTTCTTATGGGACGGCTCCGGTTAAATTCTGATATATGATAGTCTTCCTAGAGAGCAGGAAGTAGAACAGTATCTATTATATGTATAACTCCGTTGCTTGCAAAAATATCGGCACCTGTAATATTGGCTTCATTGGATATGGCCTCTATTGACAGGTTAGGAAATACACTAAAGGTAGAACCTTCGAGAAGGGTTTCTATAGTCCTTGGTTTTACAGGAGGAACAACACTGTTGGAGGCACGGCGGCCTTCTGTAACGTGATAAAGAAGCACATTAAGAACAAGACCGGCATCACTCAGTTCTCCTTCACCATTTCCTATTCCACTAACTCCGAGAGCCTTATAAAGAGCTTCAAAAGCTTCGTTCGTAGGAGCAAAAACTGTATACTGGTCATTACCTGTTGCGAAAAGCTCAACCAGGCCTGTTTCCAGCTCTGCATCAACAAATGCAAGAGCATTTACCAATTCACTGAAACCAGCTTCGATGGCTATCCCTGCAATAGAATTTTCAGGAATTTCAGGCGTTCCAGGATCATCTCCCCCAATCGGAAGAATTACCGCATCAATGACATGGATTATACCATTGCTGGCAGAAATATCTGCAGATTCGATTTTTGCAGTATTGCCAATCGCTTCTATTGAAAGATCAGGTTTGACATCAAATGTAGCTCCATCCAGCAGGGTCTCAATTGTCCTGGCACCTACGCGGGGAACAACACTGTTGGATGCACGGCGGCCTTCTGTTACATGATATTTAAGTACATTCATAACAGTTCCTTCGCCAAGAGCTACGTCTATATTGGAGAACCTGTCATCACCGGTACCAACACCAAGAGCAGCATAAAGATTTTCGAATGCAACATCGTTCGGAGCAAAAACTGTATACTGGTCAGTTCCGTCGAAAAATTCAACCAGTCCTGCATATGAAAGGGCTGCTATAAGTTCGTCAAATTCGCCGGTTTCCGCATTAACGGCAAGTGCAGTACCAGTTATTGATAATGCTTCAGGTGCGGGAGCAGCTTTGGCACGACCTCTTTTGAAGTCTGCATCATCAGCCCCGGGAGCAAGAGCTTCTTTCTCACATGATGAAATCGTCAATGTGAGTGCGGTTACAACGGCAATTTGAAAAATCAAATTACGCTTTTTGAAAAATTTTTTCATGATCTTAGATTTTATTGATTTATGGTACCTAAACAATGTGAAAATGTTTTTGTTCATGATATTAATCAAAAATATTAAACAATAATACAGATAATAGCAGACGGCAGGGCGGGAAATGTCATGAATCAGATAGGGAGGCGGGAAATGTCATGAATCAGACAGGGAGGCACGAAATGTCATTAATCAGCCGGGCCGACGGGACATATCCAGGCATAAACTTTGAAGACATGATAGTGCCTGGCATAATCAATGTGGATAAGCAACAGCCGACAGAAAGCACTTAAATATCTACGATTTTATTACTTTTACTTATCCTGTAAATAAAACATCCACTATGAAGAAACTTTCCTATGCTATCCTCTTTGTTTTGCCTGTCTTTGTGCTGAATGCCTGCAAGGACTATATACCCGATATTACCACTCCCAACATAGTGATCATTTTCTGTGATGATATGGGCTATGGCGACATTGGCAGCTACGGGGCCACGGGATATGAGACACCCAATCTTGACAGGCTGGCCGTCAATGGCTTGAGGTTCACAGATTTCCTTTCAGCCCACGGTGCATGCTCTGCCTCACGGACGGCACTGCTTACCGGCTGCTATGCCAACCGCCTGAATATGCCCCAGGTTTTTGGTCCCGGTTCACAAACAGGCATCAGCACTGATGAGATGACAATAGCTGAACTGCTTAAACAGAAGGGCTATGCAACAGCTGTTTTCGGCAAATGGCACCTTGGCGATCTTGAGCCCTTCCTCCCGCTGCAGCATGGCTTTGATGAATACCTGGGTATACCCTATTCAAATGATATGTGGCCTGTTGATTATGACGGGGGACCGATCACCGAAAATTCAGTTAACCCGGGTAAGGCTAATTATCCTCCCCTGCCTCTTATCGAGGGTAATGAGGTTATTGAATACCTCGAAGGGCTGGATGACCAGGACAGGCTTACCACCAGGTATACTGAAAGAGCGGTAAGCTTTATTGAGAAGCACAAGGACAGGCCCTTTTTCCTCTATCTGCCCCATTCAATGCCCCATGTGCCTCTGGGTGTGTCTGATAAGTTCAGGGGCATGAGCGGGCAGGGCCTCTACGGCGATGTAATAATGGAAATAGACTGGTCGGTTGGAGAAATAATAAGAGCACTTGATGAAAATGACCTGCTTGAAAATACCCTCCTGATATTCACAAGCGACAACGGACCATGGCTGAATTACGGTAACCATGCCGGCTCCACGGGGGGACTTAAAGAAGGCAAGGGAACAAGCATGGAAGGCGGGGTGCGTGAACCATGCATAATGCACTGGCCGGCCGTGATAACTCCGGGACAGCTTAGCAACAGCCTGGCTTCCACAATAGATATCCTGCCTACAATAGCTGAGATCACGGGGACTCAGCTACCGGATCACAAAATTGACGGGCTAAGTATACTACCCATACTCAGGGGTGATAAAGATGCCGAACCAAGGAAGACATTCTACTATTACTATCACAGTAACAACCTGGAAGCGGTGCGCATGGGGCAATGGAAGCTCGTATTTCCACATAACCACCGTTCCTATGAAAATGTATTGCCCGGTAATGATGGTTTTCCGGGACCGTATTCACCGGGCAGGGCTGAATATGCACTTTATAACCTGCGAAGGGACCCGGGTGAAAGGTACGACGTAAAGGAACAGCACCCCGGCATTCTTGCCGAAATGGAAAAACTGGCTGAAAAAGCCAGGGAGGATATCGGTGATAATCTCACCGGCAGGGAGGGAAAGAACAGGAGGCAGCCGGGACGTATCAGGGATTAGACAGAGGCAAAAAATGTTTTATTGAATTGATGCATTTATTTATCTTAGGTGAATAATATGATTCATTAAATGGATAAAAGGAACGACGCTGTTAAAGATGAGGAAAGGAGGATATTTAATATATCCATAGACCTTATATTCAAGCTGGGAGGCTTGTTTATTGTTAT